>NZ_DASVSI010000145.1:0-124773 GCF_036388155.1 Hymenobacter sp.
CCCCTGCGCCACGCTGCGCCAGGAAATTATTGCCAAAATCAAGCCCGATGCGCCACTGCTCACCAACCAGGGCGGCGTGCTGAATAGCGGCGTCGACACCGAGTTGGATGAGTTGCGAGCCCTGGCTTTCTCGGGCAAAGACTACTTGCTGCAGTTGCAGCAGCGCGAGCAGCGCAATACCGGCATTTCGTCGCTGAAAGTGGCCTACAACAAGGTTTTTGGCTACTACCTGGAAGTAACAAATGCGCACAAAGACAAAGTGCCTAGCTCCTGGATTCGCAAGCAAACCTTGGTGAACGCCGAGCGATACGTGACCGAGGAGCTGAAAACGTATGAGGAGAAAATCCTCAACGCTGAAGAGCTACTGTTCGTCATTGAGCAGCGCATTTATAACGACCTGGTGCTGGCGGCGCTCGACTTCGTGCCCCAGATTCAGCAGAATGCCCGGGCCATTGGCGTGATGGACTGCCTGGCCAGCTTTGCCCTCACGGCGCGCCAGCAGCGCTACGTGCAGCCCGTAGTGAACGACGGCACCGTGCTCGACATCCGGGCCGGGCGCCACCCCGTGATTGAGCGCCAGCTGCCGCCCGGCGAAAGCTACATCCCCAACGACATTTGCCTGAACCAAGACGAGCAGCAGATTGTGGTGATAACCGGCCCCAACATGGCTGGCAAGTCGGCCCTGCTGCGCCAGACTGCCCTCATCGTGCTGTTGGCCCAAATTGGTTCTTTCGTGCCTGCCGATGCGGCCACCGTGGGCATCATCGACAAGATTTTCACCCGCGTCGGCGCTTCCGACAACCTGAGCAAAGGCGAAAGCACCTTTATGGTGGAGATGACCGAAACGGCTTCCATCCTCAACAACCTCTCCGACCGCAGCCTAGTGCTGATGGATGAAATTGGCCGCGGCACCAGCACCTACGACGGCATCAGCATTGCCTGGGCCATTGTGGAACACCTGCACAACAACCCCAAAGCCAAGGCCAAAACCCTCTTCGCCACCCACTACCACGAACTCAACCAGCTGGCCGACGAGTGCCCGCGCGTCCGCAACTACAACGTGGCCGTGAAGGAGGCCGACGGGCGCATCCTGTTCCTGCGCAAGCTGCAAGCCGGTGGGTCGGAGCACAGCTTCGGCATCCACGTGGCGCGGCTGGCGGGCATGCCCACCTCGGTGGTGCTGCGGGCCAACGAAATCATGCACCACCTGGAAGTGGAGCGCACCAGCGCGGGCGCCGACGACAGCCTGCCCACCGAGTTTGACGACGTATTGGCGGGCATTGATGGCAACGGCAGGCAGCAGGCCGTTGCGGTAGTCCCGCCGCCCGCCGCTCCCAAGCCCCGCGCTACCTCGGCCGTAGCCACTGCCCCGCGCCCCACGGTACAGCTCAGCATGTTCGAGCCTTCGGACCCGGCCTTGGAGCGCGTTCGGGAACTGCTCGAGCACCTCGACATTAACACCCTGACCCCAATCGAAGCCCTGATGAAGCTGAATGAATTGAAGCTGACGTTGGGGAAAGCGTAAATTTTTCGGCCTGAAAATGAAGCAAAAAGGCCGCCGCTGCGACAAATTCCGCACCCAGCACTTGCATTGCCCAAAAAACGCCTTACCTTTGTCGCACCATTCAGCGCTATGAAAGTAGCAATGAACCTCCCGCGAGAGTAGCTCAGTTGGTAGAGCGCGACCTTGCCAAGGTCGAGGTCGCGAGTTCGAACCTCGTCTCCCGCTCCAAATAGTTAAAAAAGACGTTGCTTTACCGCAACGTCTTTTTTGTTTGAACCCGCTGCTGCGGGCGCTTGCCAGAGTGGTGTAATGGTAGCCACGAGGGACTTAAAATCCCTTGTCTTCACGGACGTACGGGTTCGAGTCCCGTCTCTGGTACAACGAAAAAGGCCGCTGCTTCTGGGAAGCAGCGGCCTTTTTCGTTGCTTACATCGGCTCGGCGCGTAGCAGCACTTGGTCAATCACGTCAAGCACCTCGGCGTCTTGGGCAGTGTCAAACTTTCGGGCGAAAAGCTTGTCGGAATGGGTGAGCTTCTCGACGTCGGCCAAGGTCAGAGTTTTGGGATTCGGCAGGCCCTGCGACCAGTCCATGAACCGGCAGTTGTCGTTGATGATTTGGTCTTTCAGCGGCGAATTCATCAATATGGTGTGAATCATGAATTCGTCGGAGCAAAAAGTGAACCGGCCGAACCAGTTCACGCCCGGGTGCTCGTCCATAAACTGCACCACGTACGCCGCGCATTCGGCGCTCATAGTCCACCAAGCGCCGCCAGGACCGCCATAGAGCGTGTAAGAAAGCGGGAATTTGCGTTTGGGCAGCAGATTGCTAACAAGGCGCTGCACCCGGAATTGGCCTTTAAACTCGAAGTAGTGCGAGTGGTACAGTTCCACCCGCCCAGCGGCTATTTTCCACCAGTCTGAACCCTCCCGCTCGAAGGAAAGAAAGGAGTGGCCAATGTTTTCGGACAGAAACCGATGTATCGTATTAACGGGCTTGATGGGGTAGTCCTGGCCGCTCAATAGATTAATAAAATCGTACTGTACCCCAGTAGCTAAGATTTCACGAAACCCCTGGACCGAAGCCTCAGTGAATTGGTGCGAAGCCCAGCGCGTGGCTAGGCGCTTGCGTACGAACTGCACTCGTGGAAGGCGGCCCAGCGTAGAAAAAATCATGGCATCCGACCGTTTGTCGAGATGGATGTAGAAGTCGGCGTCCTCGTGCGCCAAAGCCCCAATCAACCGCCGTATTTGCTCCGGGTGCTTATGGGCCATGATAAGGTGCGCAATTCTCATACGGGTGATTTTTACGAGTCTTGGCTAAGCAGCAAGTTAATATAATGCCAATATGGGTAAACTACACCGGCGGTAAACCCAGAATAATTTAAATTTTGTGTCATAATATACGAAGCATAATTGCTGTTAGCACCATTTTTAGGGAGTTGCACAAGGGAATAATCGACAAGCTAGTTGAATACTACTGTACTGCCTCTTATAATTAATTAGCAAATGGCGAGGCGTTGAAAAGTAAGATAGTGCCGAAAATTGCAGGGCAAAAAACGAGAACGATTGTTTCGTTGGAATGAACTGGCCCGTGAAGTCAGTCCCAAGATTACACCCCCGCTTACGGTTCCGGCGCCTGTATGAAGGCCCGCTTCTAGCGGCGCTCTTCCTGCGGCCCAAAACCGGCTTGGAACAGCACATACAGTGCTGCCACGGGCAGTGGGCTTACCACGAAGTCGAGCAAGTGACGGGCAAGGCGATAGGCCCAGAACGCATCCCCAGCGAGTTTGCCCAGCAGCACGAGGGCCACGTATATGACCAGCGCACCGGCGTAGAGCTGCAAGGCCAGACGCCAATGGGCGGGGGAAGGCAGCAGCAGGCGCAGCAGCAGCAGGCAAATACCCAGGTAGAGGGCGGCGTAGGTGGCCACAGCCGGCAAGAAGCGTTTGGTGATGCCGCCGTTGATGCCGGCCTGCACGGATTGGGCCTGTTGGCCTAGCCCCACGGCTGCGAGCACCCCTTGCCACAGCCGCGTAAATGCTGCCAATACGGGCTCGTCGTAGACGCCCAACAGCAGCAGAACCACAATCAAAGTCCCAACCAAGGGCCAGTAGCGCGAACCGAAACGAACTTGGCTAAGCACTAGCTACGCTTGCGGAATGCTGGGTGGAACGAGGTACTGAGGGCAGGGCCAAGCGCCGGGCCCAGAGCATCCACAAGCCAAAAATGAAGGCGTACACCACGAAGGTGAACGTGTAATGGTGGTTGAAATCGACGGTTTGGTGGGAGTAGTGCTGGTTGAGGGCCAGCGCCGCCACCCGCAACACGTTGAGGCACCAGATGAGCAGGCTGCCCGCCGGAATAAACCACAGCTTGCGCTGCCATGGCCCCGGAAATGCCAGCACAAAGCCCCCAAACAGGGCGTACAGCACCAAGCCGTTGCAGGGCGGCCCTACCACCACGGACTGTTGCCCGTTCATGAGCACCAAATTGGGATACGTGGGGTCGATGGTGGCCGCGAACCCGCACAGGCGCAAGAGCGCCACACCCGCCCCGGTAATCTGGTTGCAAAGGGCGGCGTCGAGGCGTCCGTCCTGGGCCAGCCACTGTTCGTACCCAAAAAACCAGCCCAAATACATGAGCCCGGCCATGAGGATGAAGCGGAACAATAGCCGATTGCCCGAAGCGGGCGCACCGATGGGAGCCGTGGTTTGCATGAGCCGAGAAATGTTGGGTGCAAAAGTGCAAAAAAGGCGGCTCATCCCCTAGGGTTGGCCGCCTTTCTCCTTCTTAACCAGAAGGTGGTTATGCTTTTTTGCGACGATTGCGCAAGTGCTTGATGCCGTATGCCACGCCGCTGGCCAACAACAGCGAAACGCCGCCATCGAGGGGCACGGCTGTGGGGTCGGGCGGGGTGCCGGGCTGAGGACCGCCCGTGCCCGGTTGGGCCAATACGGTTTCACCAAAAGCCACCAACAGGGTCAACGCAGGCAGCAAACGAGACAGGAGAAATGATTTCATACAGGAAACGGGGGCGTAAAATGGATGGTAGGGCTCAACGCAACTAATGTAGACCCTGCTCGCAGTCGAAATGGTGGCCGGGCACTGACGCTTGCCAGCCTCACGATTAGCAAGCGCCCATGCTCGACAATTACGGGTTTGTTCCTCATTTGGTTTTCATAGATAAGCCGTCTCTCTCGACCCGCGGCTAGCTTGGGAACGAAACACCTCATCGGGCTGTAGAGTCCGGTAGCGGCGGCAGGCGCGGGGCTACTTCAACACGCGGCACAACCGCCAGATGCCTACCTTGCAACGGCTGTTTTGCCTGTTGTTTCCTATGCTGCCTGCCTCCGACGCTTCCTCGCCCTCCACCGCCCCGGTCGATTACCATCCGCTCATCCGCCAGGTTTTTGCCGAGATGGGCAAAGTGGTGGTGGGGCAGCAGCCGCTGCTCAGCCGCTTGCTCATTGGCCTGTTCACGGGCGGGCACATCCTGCTCGAGGGTGTGCCGGGACTGGCCAAGACCCTCACCATTTCCACGTTGGCCAAGGTGTTGCACCTGCACTTTCAACGCGTGCAGTTCACCCCCGACCTGCTGCCGTCGGACTTGGTGGGCACGATGATTTACAACCAGAACCAGTCGGTGTTCGAGGTGAAGAAAGGGCCCATATTTGCCAACCTGGTGCTGGCCGACGAAATCAACCGCTCGCCGGCCAAGGTGCAGAGCGCCCTGCTCGAAGCCATGCAGGAGAAGCAGGTCACCATTGGCGAAACCACCTACCCGCTCGACTTGCCTTTTCTGGTGCTGGCCACCCAAAACCCCGTGGAGCAGGAGGGCACCTACCCGCTCCCTGAAGCCCAAGTTGACCGGTTTATGATGAAAGTGCACGTTGACTACCTCAAGAAGGCCGACGAGTTGGAGGTAATGCGCCGCATGGCCAACCTCAGCTTCGTGGAAGACGTGCAGCCTGTGCTCACGCAGGCCGATATTTTCGGCATTCGCCAGCAAATCAATCAGGTGCAGATTTCGGAAACGCTGGAGAAATACCTCATCGAATTGGTTTTTGCCACCCGCCGCCCCGCCGATTACGAATTGCCAGAGTTCGCCCAAGCAGTGCAGTTTGGGGCCAGCCCGCGGGCCAGCATTGCCCTGCACCGTGCTTCGAAAGCCGTGGCCTACCTCGAAGGCCGCGACTACGTGCTACCCGAAGACATCAAAGAAGTAGCCGCCGACGTCCTCAACCACCGCATCCTGCTTACCTACGAAGCCGAAGCTGACGGCATCCGCACCCAAGACTTGATTGAGGCCATCCTGCGCAAGGTGCCCATCAGCTAGTTCGCCCTAGCGGGAGGAACAGGGCTAGTACAACATAAAAAAAGGGCTGACCATTTGGTCAGCCCTTTTCGGTTGGGAAGCGGGTAGGTTACTCAACCACCACGCGCTTCACCACGAGGTCATTGCCTGACTTCAGCGACAGCGAATACACGCCGGCGGCGAGACGGCTCACGTCGAAATCAGCCTTGCCACCAGCGGCGGGCAGGTTCAACTGGCGCGTCTGCACTACTTGGCCCAGCGCGTTGATGAGCGTAGCCGAAGCCGTGCGCAAGTTGCCAGCGGGCACGCCTAGCGTGAAAGTGCCATGCGCTGGGTTCGGCGACAGGCTCACGGTAGCGGCCAGGGCTTCGTTGCGGGTGGCGGTTGCTACGGCGATTGTTACGGCACCAAGGTTGAAGCGACCCAAATTAGAGCTAGCCACATCTAAAAGAGTAGGTCCAGTGTTGATTTGATAGAACGTGGCCGCACGGGTAGGCACCTCGGCTTGCGAGCCCAAGCTAGCTCCACCAGCCAAATTCAATCCGATAATGAAATCGCCCACGCCAATGCTGACCGGAGTTGCCAGCGTAAAAGTAACCACGGTTCCAGCATCAGCTGTAGTCAAAGTGCGAGCGGCCGAACGGCCTAGCTCAGCACCCGTTCCACTGAAAAGAACACCTGTTGCAGTTCCAGTGCCATTGGCAATAAAAGCTTGAATGCTTACTACCTGACGAGCTGTGGTTGTTGTGAATCGTGAACCTACATTACCAGTGCCCGCCGCGCCAAAGCTGAGGGCACCTGTATTAGCGGTAGTGGGCGAAGCATAATTTACCGTAGTTGTCGATACCACTTGGTTTAGCGTTTGCGTGTTATTGGCGGAATTATCATCGGCTGCCGAACTCACAGTCACGCTATTTGTGCCTGCATTGGCCATAGTTGCAGCATCATACGCGGGGAATACCACGGTTGTTGAAGCACCTGCTGCCAGTGCCGTTACAGTTTGTGTAGTTGTAAAGAGGGCTGTAGCACCTCGACTTACTGTTAAAGTAGTCGTGCCGGTGTATGCACTCGTGCCCACATTACTAACTCGCACTCGCACTACATGGTTTGGGCTAAAAGTAGCTAACTGCCCTTGCGTGTAAATTGCCTGTACAGCGAGGTCGTTGGCGTAAACAACCGTCGGTGCGAAGCGAAAGGTACGGCCCGCATCTGGGCGGACAGTGCCACGATAGTTGAATGCACCAGTGGTTTGAGTGTAGAAGCCAGTAATGAATACTGCTGTGCTCCAAGCAGTAGTACCAGTTCCGCCTTTGTTAACTAAAACAGTTTGACCGCTGGCTGAAGAAGAGCCTTTTAGCCCTACAATGGCAAAACGATAGTCGTCGGGGTTGGTTCCTTGAACAGCGGTATCGTAAACAAACTCAATATTTCCGGTCGTCTCGTATAACTTCACTTGGAAGCTAATGGAGTTGTATTGCAGGTCGTAAAGTACTGTTTTATCTGCCACATTCTTCCACTGAATAGTACAAACCCTATTTGGTGAAATACCAGTTGTCACTACCCGATATTCTGTGCCACCAGTAGCCGTTCCAGCACTCAAATCCATGTTGAAAGGGGCCACGATATTCACATCAGCCGCATTCGTACTGGAAATCGGATTAGGTATCGTGGGAGTGTTGCTTTCTTGAAGGAACAAAGCTGCAGCAGAAGGTGCTGTGGTTCCCAGCTTAAGAAACCCGTTGGTGTTCAATACAAAATCGGTGAATGCCGTGCCGTTGTAATTAAATGTGAAGCCAATAGGCGTCGCGGCCGAGTTAGCATCGTCGGTACTTGCGGTGGCAATGGCTGTGCCAGTAGTCCCTAAATCGGTGTAGGTGCCCGCTACGTTGGTAGCGTTTGCAGGGGCGTAATTCAGTTGTGCCTGCGCGGCAAATGGCAGCAAGGCCAATGGCAGCAACCGGCTGGCTTTTTTCAGCCGGGTTGGTAAGGATGTTAACATGAAGAGAGAGGAAAAGTGAGGAATAGAAAAATGAAAAAGGCGGGTGGTGGATAAAGGGGCTGCTCGCAAGTAGCCGAAAAGCTTCTTTCAAAGCTGCAAAGAAATTATGACATTGTTGGCCAGTGATGTAAACTGGGCGGTAGATGGGTCAGATTCTTAGCGGAAAAAGGGGCGATGTAGACGCAGCCCGCAGCAAAGTGGCGGCGTTTTCTTCGGGGTTGCACGAGGCCACGGGCACAAATGTGCGGTCGGGCTCGCCGGGGCGTTGGGCCAAGCCGTAGGTATAGGTCTTATCATAATAATCGAGCACCAGCTCCACCATCAGGGGGAAGTCCTTGGCCTCTATGGCAGCCAGGGCTTGCTGGGTGGCCAGGCCGCCCAGGCGCTTGTGCAGCCGCTCGATGGCCGCGGCCAGTCCGGCTGGGTCTTCGGCGCCGTACTCAGCCGCCAGTTTTGCTACGCGGGCGGCGCGGGGCACTTCCAGCACCCAGCGCGGGGCCGTGCGCAGCTGGGCAAACAGCGCGGGCGGAATGGTGAGCTTGCCAATCTGCCGGCTTTCGTCTTCCACCCAGATGGGGGCATCGGTGGGCAGTTCGGCCAGCACCGCGGCTAAGTTGTTCTCAAATTGCTCCTGCGTGGGCTGGACCGGCTGGCCAATGGACCCGAAAGCCGAGCCTTTGTGGTGGGCCAAGCCTTCGAGGTCGAGCACAAGCTGATTATGCGGAGGGGCGGCCAGTTGGTGCAGGACGTCGGTTTTGCCACTGCCGGTGAGGCCGCCCAGCACTCGCCACTGGCGGGGCTGCTCGAAAGAAGCCAGCACGGCCCGGCGGTAATCTTTGTAGCCTTGGTCGAGCAGGTGCACCTTGAAGCCGGCCAATTCCAGCAGCCACAGCACCGCGCCGCTCCGCATGCCGCCGCGCCAGCAATGCAGGCGCACTTCTTTGCCGGGCACCAGCTTTTGGGCCTGTTTCACCATGGCCGACATCTTTGGGCCGAAGAACTCCAGACCCAGGTGCACGGCGCGGTCCTGGCTTACCTGCTTGTAGGTGGTGCCGATGCGCGCCCGCTCTTCGTCGGTGAACAGGGGCAAGTTGAGGGCGCCCGGCACGTGCCCTTGCGCAAACTCAATGGGCGCCCGCACGTCGAGAACCGGGTAGGGCAGAGCCTGAAATTCGGCTAAGGGGTGGCGCGGCATAGCTAGTTCATTTAACAGTTAACATTTATCGTTTAACAGACCGTTAAATGGCATGCTTGCAGCAGTTCCAGTCCAAGTTCTACTCCCAAGGTACTGCCGGTGACAAACGCTAAATGCTATTCAGTTGAATGACTTCAACTGCCTTTTGTAGAGTTGTACGGTATTTTCAAGGCCCAAGTAGATGGCGTCGCACACCAGCGCGTGGCCAATGCTTACTTCGGCCAACTCGGGCAGCTGCTGGTGCAGCCAGGCCAGGTTGTCGAGGTCGAGGTCGTGGCCGGCGTTCACGCCCAGGCCCAGCTGGCCCGCGCGGGCCGAGGCGGCCCGGTACGGCGCCACGGCGGCTTCGCGGTCGGCGAGGTAGCGCTGGGCGTAGGCTTCAGTGTACAGCTCAATCCGGTCGGTGCCGGTGGCCACGGCCGCTTCCACCAAGCGGAGGTCGGGGTCCAGGAAAATGCTCACCCGGCAGCCCATGCCCTTTAGCTCGGCCACCACGTCCTGCAAGAAAGCGTGGTGGGTAATCACGTCCCAGCCCGCGTTGGAGGTGATGGCGTCGGGCGCGTCGGGTACCAGCGTCACTTGCTCGGGGCGCACCTCCCGCACCAGGTCCAGGAAATCGGGGGTGGGGTTGCCTTCCACGTTCAGTTCGGTGGTCACGATGCTCTTCAAGTCGCGCACGTCCTGGTAGCGAATGTGGCGCTCGTCGGGGCGCGGGTGCACCGTGATGCCTTCGGCGCCAAACTGCTCGATGTCGCGGGCGGCTTGCAAAATGTCGGGGCGGTTGTGGCCCCGGGCGTTGCGCAGGGTGGCCAGTTTGTTGATGTTGACGCTCAGCTTGGTCACGGAAAAAATCAGTAGGAGGGTGAAACGAGCAGGTGCGAACGAGGCTGTACGGCGTCTTACGCAGGGTTGCGCCAAAACGGCGCCGGGTGGCGCTTGCGGAACAGCCGCCGTAGCTTCGGGGCGAAATTACGCCGGTTGCCGCCGCTGCTTCGGAGCAGCGGCTCCCGCAAGCTGCACTTTACAACCGCCAAGCTGTTGCTGACCTTTGCCGAACCCAGGGCCTTCGCCGGGCCGTACGGAAGGCACGGTCCGGCTCGGCCGTAGCCACGCTCTGCCACCGGTTGCAAGTCTTCAGGGCCAATTTTGTTTCAGTTTTCCCACGCGCTACCGCGCCTATTTCCCCCGCCATGCTCAAAGACACCATCGACGCCGCCATCAAGCAAGCCATGCTGGCCAAAGACAAAGTGCGCCTCACCACCCTGCGCAGCATCAAGTCGCAGATTATGCTGGCCGAAACGGCCGAAGGTGCCCACGGAGCCGCCCTCACGCCCGACGCCGAGCTCAAACTGCTCAACAAAGCCGCCAAGCAGCGTCGCGACGCCGCCGCCATCTACAAAGAGCAGTTCCGCTCCGAGCTTGAGGAAAACGAGCTTGCCGAACTGGCCATTATCGAAGAATTCCTGCCCCAGCAGCTTTCCGAAGCCGATTTGGTGGAGAAGCTCGTGCACATCATCCAGCGCGTGGGCGCTCAAGGCCCTTCCGATTTGGGCAAGGTGATGGGCGTGGCTGCCCGGGAACTGTCGGGCCAAGCCGATGGCAAGCGCATTTCCGACGTTCTCAGCCACCTGCTCAACAACACCAACCTTTGATGTGCTGATTGGTCGATGTGCTGATGTGATGAGTGACGGTGTTTAAGTTAGTGCCCACCACATTAGCACATCACCACATCAACCAATCAGCACATCAACCCATCAGACAATTAGCAAATCAACATGACTGCCCTCGACATCTTGCTGTTGCTGCCGCTCGGCATTGGCGCCGTGAAAGGCTACCGTCGCGGGCTGGTGCTGGAAGTGGTGTCGCTGCTGGCGTTTGTCTTGGCCGTGGTAGGAGGCTTAAGCCTCCTGTCGGCGGCCGTGCCGCTGGTGCGGCACTACGTTGGCAGCGCATTTGGCCTGCTGCCACTAGTGTCGTTTGCCCTTGTCTTTGTGCTGATTATGTGGGGCGTGCATTTGCTGGGCGGCGTGCTCAAAACGGCCGTGCACCTCACGCCGCTGGGAGTGCTCGACAATTTGTTGGGTGGCGTCGCGGGCGTGCTCAAGTGGATATTGGGTTTGAGCCTGTTGCTGCATGGCACCCGCTTGGCGGGCCTGCATTTGCTTTCGCCTTCGCTGGTGGCGGGGTCGCAGGTGCTGCCCATCGTGCAGCAAGCCACGCCCATGGCCTTGCAAATCACCGGCTACGTGCTGCCTTTCGCGCAGGACCTGTTGGTGCGCATGCGCACGGCATTTGTCAAGTAATTATGAGTTATAAATTATTAATTATAAGTTCAGTGCAGGGAAATTCGAATGATAAATCTCCATTTATAACTCATAATTTTTAATTCATAATTCTCTCCCATGCGCCTGCTGTTGCTCGACAGTTTCGATTCGTTTACCTACACGCTGGCCGACAACTTGCGCCAGCTGGGGGCCGAAGTGTTGGTGCGTCGCAACGACGTGTCCTTGCCTGACCTACAGGCCCTCGACTTTGACGCCATTGTGCTGTCGCCCGGGCCCGGTACGCCCGCCCAAGCCGGCGTGATGCCCGCCCTCATTCAAGCCTTTCACCAAACCAAACCCATGCTGGGGGTATGCCTCGGCCATCAGGCGCTCGGTGAGTTCTTCGGCAGCACCGTGGTGCGCGCCGCCCGGCCCATGCACGGCAAGGTGGCCGAAATGCACTGCGCCCCCGACGAGCCACTTTTTGCCGGCCTGCCGCCCACCCAACTGGTTACGCGCTACCATTCGCTCATTCTGCGCAACCCCTTGCCGCCAGCAGTAGTGGCCCTGGCGCACACCACCGGAGAACAGCCCGAAATAATGGCGCTGCGGCACCGTTCGTTGCCGCTCTACGGCGTCCAATTTCACCCCGAAGCCCTGCTCACTCCGCACGGACTGGCAATTTTGGCCAATTGGCTTCGCTGTTGTATCATTGCCAAAACCGCCGGGAATTGACGAGAAACGAGATGGAATTGCGCCGCCAGCACCAGCAAGGGTACGAATACGTGGACGAGGGCCAAGGGCCCGTGCTCCTGTTGCTGCACGGCTTGTTCGGCGCGCTCAGCAATTGGCAGGACGTGGTAGACGAGTTCTCCGCCGACTACCGCGTCGTCATCCCCCTGCTGCCCATCTACGACATGCCCCTGACCCAGGCCGGTGTGCCGGGTTTGGTAGCCTACGTCGAAGGGTTTGTAGCGGCCCTAGAGTTACCGTCCACTTTCACGGTACTCGGCAACTCGCTGGGCGGGCACATCGCCTTGGTCTACACCCTCAACAACGCCGCCCGCGTCAGCCGGCTGGTGCTCACGGGCAGCAGCGGCTTGTTCGAAGACGGCATGGGCGGCTCGTTCCCCAAGCGCGGCAATTACGCCTACGTGCAGGAACGGGTCGGCTACACTTTTTACGACGCCTCCATTGCCACCCAGGACTTGGTCGACGAAGTGTTCAACGTCACCAATTCCAATTCCAAGTGCCTGCGCATCATTGCCATCGCCCGTTCGGCACAGCGTCATAACCTGAGCAAGGAGCTGGCCAAGATTGACATTCCCGTGTTGCTGGTGTGGGGCCTGAACGACACCATCACCCCGCCGCCGGTTGCGCACGAGTTTGCCCGTCTGTTGCCACAGGCCGAACTCCGCTTCCTCGACCATTGTTGCCATGCCCCCATGATGGAGCGCCCGGCCGGATTTAATGCTTACATGCGCCGGTTTTTGCGTGCCACGGAAGCCGCGCCGGCTTTTGCTGCGTAGGTTTGGTATCATTCTGCCGGCTCGATTGTTGCTACTATACCCATCGCCCCGGATGGCCTGTTATGCCCTTTTACCTATCCTTTCCGCTACGTCCTCCGTTACCCATTCGACATCCGTAACTACTTAAGCATATGCCTGCCCTGCTCGCCGAAGACTTACTCAACGAAATGATTCCGCCCCTGAAGGGCACCGATTCGGCGGGCAAAGCGGCACGCTGGCTCGATGAGTTTCACGTGGCCCAACTGCCGGTGCTCGATAATCGGCACTACCGGGGCCTGGTCACCGAAGCCGACTTGGCCGACTTCGACGACCCCGAAACCCTGCTCTCGGAATTGCCCTTGGGCTTCGCCGACACCTTCGTGCGCCCCGACCAGCACTTTTACCGCGTGATGGAGCTGGCCATTGAGAACAAGATTCAACTGGTGCCCGTGGTTGACGAGCGGCACGAGTACGCCGGCGTGGTCACCATCGCCGACGCCTTGGCCGCTTTCGGGCAGCAGCCGGCGGGTGGCCAGGGCGGCATCATCGTCCTCACCATGGAGGAGCGCGACTACTCGCTCACCCAAATCAGCCGCTACGTCGAGGAGAACAACGCCAAAATTGTCAGCGCCCTCGTGGCCCAGGACGAAATCGACCCCTACCGCATACGCCTCACCCTCAAGTTAAATACCGACAACCTGGCCCGCATCACGGCCACCCTCGAGCGGTTTGGCTACGTGGTAACGGCCCAGTTCAGCGGCACGGCCGTGGCCAGCGAAGACGAGCAGGACCGTTACGACGCCCTGCTCCGGTACCTGAGCGTGTAAGGGCGGCGGGTGTTAGGAATTTTATTGCCGTTGCGGGTGCTGCTGGCCAGCCTGAGCTTATGGCAGGCTCCGGCCGATACCACGTTGCCCCGCCGGCCCTTGCTCCCCGTGGTTGCGCCAGCCGACACGCTGGTGCGCATTGCGCCCTGCCCCGGTGCAGCCCGACTGGCCGTTGGGCCCTTGATTTTTGCGGGCAACAACGTCACCAAAGAGCGCATCCTGCGTGCCGAGCTGGATTTTCGCGAAGGCGACACCTTGGCAGTAGCCGACCTGCCGGCCCGGCTCGAAGCCAACCGCAGCCGCCTCTTCAACCTCCAACTGTTTCATGCCGTGGTGGTGCAGGCCAGCTGCGTAAGCGGCCGGCTGGCCATCGTGTTTGGGGTGCAAGAGCGCTGGTACACCTTCCCGGTGCCCATTGTTTCCCTGGCCGACCGCAACCTGCGGTCCTGGCTCGACCGGCCCGACCGGTGGCGTCGCCTCGACTACGGCGTGCACCTCACCCGTACCAATTTTCGGGGCCGCAACGAGGAAATCAACGCCAACCTGCAACTCGGCTTCAATCGCAAATACGAACTGTTTTACGAGGCGCCGGGCCTGGGCCGCTACCGCCGGCTGGGCTTTGGCGTAGGGGCGTCTTTTTCCCAAAGCCGGGCCCTGGACTACGTCACCCGCACCGACCGCCTCTTGGCGTTGCGGACCGATACAGGGTTTCCCATCCAGCGCTTTTATGTATTGGGCGGGCTGCGCCTGCGCCATACGGTTCAGTTCCTCACGGCTTTCGACGTATCGTATCACCGCGAGCGGATTAGTGATTCCGTTAATTATTACAACCCCACTTATTACCTCGGCCGTACGCAGCGCGAATACCTCGATTTCACCCTCACCAGCACGCGCAATCAACGCAACACCTTTGCCTATCCGCTTAGCGGCCAGTTCGTGCAGGCCTCGCTCACGCACCGCGTGTTCCTCGACGCCTTCACGCCCAGCCTCACCACCCTGCGCCTGAGCTATTCGCGGTACGTGCCACTCGGCCACGAGTTCTATTACTCCGTGGGGGTGCGGGGCCAGGCACGCCTCACGCAGCGCTTGGCCTACGCCGACAGCCGGGCCCTGGGCTACAACGATTTGGTGCGCGGCTACGACGAGTACGTAATCGACGGCCGCCATTACGGCTTGTTGCAGCAAGGCGTTTCCTACCGCGTGTTTCATCCGCCACCTGTTCGCGTGCCGTCGCTTGGCAGCCCCAAAATCAACACCATTCCACTCGCCCTCTACCTCAATACCTTTGCCGATGCCGGTTACGTTGCCACGCCCCGCGCCTTGCTTGAGAACCGCCTGCCCAATCGTTTACTCGGCGCCGTAGGGCTCGGTTTGCATCTTGTCACGTACTACGACCGGGTGTTCACGGCCGAATACACGTTCAATAGACTGGGCCAAACCGGTTATTTTTTTCGCGCTGAGTTCCCCATTTAGCAGTTCCGCTGCGTTCAATCGGTTATTTAATTGTTACGTACCCGCCCCGCTGATTACGTAATCTGGTCTCTTTCTGCGCATGAAAATCGCTCTTCTCGGCAAGCCATTCGATGACGCCGCCGCCCCGGCCATCCAAGCCCTGCTCGACGACCTGGCTGCCCGCCGCGCCGAAGTGCGCATCGGCGAAGCTTTCCGCACCTTCCTCGACAACCGCCTTCGCCTGCCCGAAGGCACCACCGAGTTTCGGCGCGGCGACTCGCTGCGCGGCGTGCAATACGTGCTCAGCATCGGCGGCGATGGCACCCTCCTCGACACGGTCACGTACGTGGGCAGTTTGCAAATCCCAATTCTAGGCATTCACACCGGTCGCCTGGGCTTTCTGGCCACCATCACCCCCGACCGCATCGCCCAAGCCATTGACGCGCTTTATAAAGGGCATTTCAACATCGAGGAACGCAGCCTGATTCGCGTCGACACCGACCCCGACGTGTTTGGAAGCCTCAATTTTGGGCTCAACGAGTTCAGCGTCCTCAAGCGCGACACCTCGTCCATGATTGTCGTACACACCTACATTGATGGAGAATACCTGAATTCGTATTGGGCCGATGGCTTGGTGGTGGCCACGCCCACCGGCTCCACGGGCTACTCCCTGAGTTGTGGTGGCCCCGTCATGCTGCCCCAAACAAACAATTTTATTATTGCTCCCGTATGCCCCCACAATTTGAACGTTCGCCCACTGGTGGTGTCCGACCAAAGTGTCATATCCTTCGAAATAGAAGGCCGCAGTACTAGCTATATGCTTGCGCTTGACTCTCGTTCTTTGCCGGTAGAAGCTTCCGTCCAAATTGCTGTCCGTCGAGAAAACTTCAATGCTCGGCTAGTAAAACTTAACCACGTCAACTTTTTGAGCACCTTGCGTAGCAAACTTAACTGGGGCCTCGACCGTCGCAATCCGGCGGGAATCCAATTATGATGGCGGAGCTTTTTTGCCCGAAAAATCAAGTAAAGTTTTTTTAGTTCCCAAAACCGCCTACTTTTGTCACCGTCTGAAACTGCGCATTAACTGCTCTTCTCTCAACACCTGCCCTTCGCATCCTCAATCCTAGTCGCCTTATGAAAAATATTTTCACTTATTCCACGGCATTTGTGCTCGGGTTAGCCTTAGTGGCGACGCCGGAGGCCGATGCCCAACAGTTCAGCAAGCGGAAGCAATATAACTCCGTAGGCTTCAGCCTGAACGCTATGAACTATTTCGGCGATGTTACGCCGGTTACCAACTTTACTAGCTTGCGTTTTGGCGCTACCCGCGTGGGCGCTGGCGTTTCCATCACCCGTCGCTTCTACCCGCGTGTGTCGGGCCGCTTCGGGCTTTCGTACGGCCGTATCTCGGGCGACGATACCAAAGCTGCTGACCCTAATGACCCAGACGCACGCTTCCGTTACAACCGAAACATGACGTTTCGCAATGACATTTTGGAAGCTTCTGCTGTTGCCATCGTTGACCTCATCGAGAACCGTAATAACTATCTCAAACGTCCGGACTTTGTACCGTATGTATTCGCAGGCGTTGCCGGTTTCTATCACAGCCCTAAAGGTTTAGTAGGCCCAAATTCGGCTGGTTTGTCTAGCGGCTCTTATGTGTCGCTAGCCGACTTAAAGACGGAAGGCCAAACCAGCGCGTATGGACAAACACAATTAGCTATTCCTTTTGGCGGTGGTATCCGCTATCGCATTAACCGTAACTTTGACGCTAGTCTTGAAATTGGCTGGCGCAAAACATTCACCGATTACATTGACGACGTAGGCGGTAGGTATGCTGACCGTGCTTCCCTAACGACTGAGGCGCAGAGATATTTCGGGAGTGACATCACGCGTAGCGTTTCCACGCCGGATGCTACTTTCAACCCGGGTAATTTCCCCGGTTTCAATGCAGCCGGTAGCCAACGCGGTGACGAAGGCAATAAAACGGACTGGTACATCGTAACGGGTGTAACTTTGAACTACATCTTGACGCCCCGCATCAAGAACCCCAAATTCCGCTAGCCAGCAGCCGCTGGCTGAAGGCAACCTTTCCAGTCAGCAGTTAGTCTAAATGACAAATTCAGTTTTCCAAAGCGCACTCCTCGTTTGCCTCGTGCAAGCGGGGAGTGCCTTTTTTTGCCCTTCCGCCAACGCGCAAAACACCAGTGAGCTAGGCCTTGGCGTAGGGGCTACCACTTACCGGGGCGAAATTTCCCCCCACTACCGCAGTCAGAACAACCGCCCCGGATTCACGGTCTTCTATCGCAAAGACGTTTCGGTGCCCGTTACCCTGCGCGGGGCCGTGACCGGAGGGTTCCTGCGCGCCGACGACGCCAACGTGGAGGGAGCAAACGGTAGCGCGGCTCCGTTGCACGCCTACCGGCAAGCCAATACCAAGGGTGGCGTACTGGAAGCTTCGGCAGTATTGGAATATAATTTCCTCGATTACCACTACCGCACCGACAAGCTGCACGTTACGCCTTATTTATTTGCTGGCCTTGCTGGTTTTTATGCCAGTACCACCACCGAGAGCAACAACCCGGCGCTGGGGCAGAGCTTCAACCGTGACGGTCCCACGGTAGGCTTTGCGATTCCGGCCGGGGTGGGTTTTAAATACGCATTATCGGAACATATCAATCTGGGCCTAGAAGTGGGGGTGCGCAAGACCTTCACGGACGAAATCGACCATTTGGGCGAGCAAGACCCTTTCCTGGTAAATCCCAACGACCAAGACTGGTACTATTACAGTGGCGTGAGCTTGTCCTACACGTTTTATAAGATACGCTGCCCCGACCAGTACAAGAAAAATAAAAAGCTGCTGAAGTAGTGCTGCGCGCGAAGGAACAGCTAAGGGGAGGCGCAGCAGGGCGCCGTGTGAAGACAAACAACGGCTAAATGCAACCATTTCCGTAACTTGCGGGCTCTTTTAGCGAAACCGCAAAGATGACCGGCAAGGCCGAATTAGATACTCAAAATATTCCTGCTCACGTGGCCGTTATCATGGATGGTAATGGGCGCTGGGCCAAGCAGCGAGGCGGGTTGCGCGTTTTTGGACACCAAAGCGCCATCACTGCCGTGCGCGAAACCGTAGAGGAAGCCGCCGAACTGGGGGTGCGCTACCTCACGCTGTATGCTTTTTCGACGGAGAACTGGAACCGGCCGGCTCTGGAAGTGATGGCGCTCATGCAATTGCTGGTGCACACCATTCGGAACGAGACGGCTACGTTGCTCAAGAACAGCATCCGACTGCAAGCCATTGGCGACATCAGCACGTTGCCGGACAAGTGCCAGCGAGAATTGGCTGAAGCCATAGACCTTACCAAGGCCGGCACTCGCATGACCCTGGTGCTGGCCCTGAGCTACAGTGGACGGTGGGACCTGACCCAGGCCGCCCAGCGCATGGCTGCCGACGTGGCCAGCGGCCGCCTGCAGCCCACCGCAGTGAACGAAAAGACCGTGGCTAACTATTTAGTGACAGCTGGTATGCCCGACCCCGAACTCCTTATTCGAACCAGCGGGGAGCAACGAATCAGTAATTTTTTGCTGTGGCAATTGGCTTATACTGAATTGTATATCACCGATTTGCTGTGGCCTGACTTTCGAAAACAGCATTTTCAAGAGGCCATTCTGGCTTATCAGCGCCGGGAGCGGCGCTTCGGCAAAACCAGTGAGCAACTCACTGTATCTTAAATTTTTGTAATGATTATTGTGCGTAGTTTATTTGTAAAGTTCGTTCTCGCTGTAGCCTTGTTTGGTGGCTTGGCAGTTCGGCCAGCAATAGCCCAGCAAGCGCCGGCGGGTGCCCCCGACGAGCCCAAACGGTACGAGCTAGGGGGCATTACGGTGAGCGGAGCCCGCTACCTGGACCCAAACACTCTTATTGGCCTGACCGGTCTGAAAATTGGGGACGCCATCACGGTTCCGGGCGAAGAAATCGGAAAATCAATCCGCAAGCTGTGGGCGCAGGGCATCTTGGGCGATGTGAGCGTGAGCATTGCGCGCACAGAGGGCAACAAGATTTTTCTGGATTACAACCTCAAGGAGCGGCCGCGCTTGTCAAAATTCACCTTCGATGGCATTCGCAAAGGCCAGACCGAAGAGCTAACCAAAAAGATTGCCCTGATTCGTGGCAAGGTGGTGACTGATGCACTCATCAACAACACCCGGACCCAGGTACGCAAATTCTACGTGAACAAGGGGTACCTTGATGCCAAAGTGAACATCATACAAGTGCCCGATTCGGCTTTGTCGAACAGCGTGGCCTTGCGCATTGATGTGGACAAAGGCTCTAAAGTTCGTATTCACGACATCGCGTTCGAGGGCAACAAGGCTTTTTCGGACCGCAAATTGAAAGGGAAGCTCAAGAAGACCAAGGAGCGCAAGCCGTACAAATTCCTGACAGCGGGCAAGTTCCAGCGTGCGGAGTACGAAGAAGACAAGAAAAAACTGCTGGAATTCTACAACGCCGAGGGCTACCGTGACGCAACCATCGTGTCAGACACCTTGGTGCGCGACGAGCAGGGCCTAGCTTTGCGCATTCGCGTCGATGAAGGGCCGAAATACTACTTCCGTCACATCACCTGGAACGGCAACTACCTCTACGACGACAAGACGCTAGCCAATGTACTCGGCATTAAGCCCGGCAGCCCGTACAGCAAGGAAACGCTTGACAAGCGCCTGAATTACAACCCGACGGGCCAAGACATTTCTTCGCTTTACCTAAACGATGGTTATCTGTTCTTCACCATTGACCCGGTAGAAACCAAGGTCGAGGGCGACTCGATTGACATTGAAATGCGCCTCAGCGAAGGCGTCCAGGCCCACATCAAGGACATCAGCATTGCGGGCAATACCAAGACCAGCGACCACGTGCTGCGCCGTACGCTGCGCACGCTGCCCGGCGACAAGTTCAACCGCGAATTGCTCATCCGCTCGCAGCGGGAAATTGCAACGCTGGGCTATTTCGACCCGGAAAAAATTGGCATCAACCCCATACCCAATCCTGTCGATGGCACGGTGGACATTAACTACACCGTGGTTGAAAAGCCTTCTGACCAGGTGACGCTTTCTGGTGGCTGGGGTGGTTATGCCGGCTTTATTGGCACCGTGGGGTTGGTATTCAACAACTTCTCGCTACGGAAAGCGGGCAACTTCCGGAACTGGACGCCGGTGCCCTCGGGCGACGGCCAGCGCCTGGCACTCAACGTGCAAGCCAATGGGGTGCAGTACCAGGCGTATTCGCTGTCCTTCACTGAGCCCTGGCTGGGCGGCCGGCGGCCAAACTCCTTCTCCTTCAGCTTGAACCACAGCGTGCAGCGCTTGGGCAGCAGCCTAGATGCTAATTCGGACAGCTTCATCAAGGTGAACAGCGCCACGGTGGGCCTGGGCCGCCAGCTGCGGGTGCCAGATGACTATTTTACCCTCAGCAACTCGCTGTCGATTAGCCAGTACCAGACGCAGAACTACGCGTTGTTGCCGGACTTTACGTCGGGTTATGCCACCAACATCACCCTCAACACCACGCTGGCGCGCAACAGCATCGACAACCCTACCTACACCCGTCGGGGTTCGGCGCTGAGCTTGAGTCTGAGCTTGACGCCGCCTTATTCTCTACTCAACCCCGACCATCCTAGCGCGAACCGGTTGATTGAGTTTCACAAGTGGATGTTCGACGCTTCGTGGTTCACCCCCATCGTTGGCAAACTGGTACTGAACACTCGCGCTCACTTCGGCTTCTTGGGCAGCTACAATGCTAACCGGGCGATTGGGCCGTTCGAACGTTTCAAAATGGGCGGCGCTGGACTGGGCGCCAACGGCGCTAACAACTTCCTGGCTGGTACCGACTACGTGGGCCTGCGGGGCTACGACGACCCCGAGCAACCTTTTGCCATCCCAACCGCTCAGCCCAGACAAGCGGGCGCCATTGCTTTCAACAAGTATGTGCTTGAAATGCGCTACCCCGTCAGCCTCAACCCGGCGGCTACGGTGTACGTGCTGGCCTTTGCCGAAGCGGGCAACGCCTACGATTCTTACCGTAACTACAACCCCTATAAGCTGTACCGTTCGGCTGGCGTAGGAGCCCGCATTTTCATGTCGGCCTTTGGCTTGCTCGGTTTTGACTACGGCCACGGCTTCGACAACGTGGTGCCGCAAGCCGGTACCGACCCTACCAGCAGGCGCGACCCAAACCACTTCCACTTCATTATTGGTCAGCAAATTCGCTAGCAGGGCACTTTGCAAGCGGCCTTTCACGTTTCAACGGTATGAAGAATTTTGGTGGCCTGCTGCTGGCCTTATTGTTGCTAGCTGGAGCTTTCGAAGCCCGTGCTCAAAAATTTGGCTGGGTCGATTCGGAGTTTATCATGGCCAAAATGCCTGATTATGCCAAGGCGCAGCAAGAGCTAAACGCGATGTCCGACACGTGGCAACGTGAGATTGAGGCGCAGAAGAAAGACTTAGATAAGCTCTACCGCAACTACCAGGCGGAAGAAGTGGTGCTAACTGAGCCCATGAAGAAAAAGCGCCAGGACGAAATCCTCAAAAAGGAGCAGGACATCAAGGCGTACCAGAACAAGCAGTTTGGCTACGAGGGCCAGCTGTTTAAAAAACGGCAGGAGCTCAACAAGCCCGTTCAGGACAAAGTATTTGAAGCCGTTGAGAAAGTGGCCAAAAAGAAGCAATTGGCGGTGTTGTTCGACAAGTCGGGCGACATGACCATGCTGTATACCAACCCGGCCCACGACTACACGGAATTTGTATTGGAGGAATTGGGTTTGGGAGCAGAAGACCGCAACCAGCCGGGCCCCAAAGGCGCCGTGAAAACGGTAACGCCACCCAAAACCCCCACCGACCCCAATTTCGAGTCCGACTCGGGCGCTCCAGAGCCGGCATCTGCCACCAAGCCCGTTGCCAAGCCGCAGCGTGCTACCAAGAAGAGCCCGAAGTAATTACCTTTGTATCAATAATTTTCTGACCCCTTTTTCTTTTTGATGAATCTCGTGAAAACCTTTCGTCTGACGCTCGCCGCCGCTCTGCTGACCGCCGGAACCCTGGCCGCCACCTCCGCGCAGGCCCAGGCCCCCTTGAAAATTGGTTATACCGACGTGCAGTACGTACTGGCTCGGATGCCCGAAAGCAAGCAAATTGAATCAGACCTCAAAGCGTACAACACCCAACTGGAGGGCCAGCTGAAGAGCAAAGCCACCGAATTGGAAACCAAATACAAGACATATCAGCAGGGCGAAGCCACCATGACTGATATCGTGAAAGCTGACAAGCAGAAAGAACTGCAGAGCATGCAACAGTCCATTCAGGAGTTTCAGCGCAGCGCCGAGCAGTCGCTGCAGCAGAAGCAGCAGACCCTGCTGAAGCCAGCTCTGGACAAGCTGCAGAAGAACATCGACGCCGTGGCCGAAGAAAACGGGTATACCTACGTGTTCAACTCGGACGGCGGCGGCAGCCCCCTGCTGTTGCACGCTCCCAAGGACGGTGACATTTCGGACTTGGTGCTGAAGAAAATGGGCATCAATCCCGCCGCTACTCCGGCGCCGGTTACTTCGGGCCCGAAGGCTGCGCCTGCCGCCGCCCCTGCTGCCTCGCCAACGGCTGGCAAGACCAAAACCAAGACCAAGAAATAAGCGGCGCTTTCCGCCAGAAACCGAAAAAGCCGAAGCACTTGCTTCGGCTTTTTTCATTTAATACATGCACTAGTAAATTAGCCATGGAAAGTAACGAGCTAAGCGCTGACGGCCCCGAAATCGAAGATTTTGATGAGGCCGAGGGTGGCGACGAACTCTACGAGCACCACCGCATTGTGGTAGACCGGGGGCAGGAGTTGCTGCGCATCGATAAGTTCTTGCAAAACCGGCTGCGCAATACCTCGCGCAATAAAATTCAAGAGGCCATTCGGGCCTTGGCCGTGGAAGTAAATGGGGCGCCGGTAAAGCCCAACTACCGCATCAAGCCCCAGGACACGATTACCATTACGTTGCCTGAGCCCCCGCGTGATAACCGCGTGGTCCCCGAGGAGATGCCCTTGGACATTCGGTATGAAGACGCAGAGCTTCTCATTGTCAATAAGCCGGCTGGGCTGGTGGTGCACCCTGCTTATGGCCACTGGCAGGGCACGCTGGTAAACGGCCTTGCTTTCCATTTGGCAAACCTGCCTACGGGGCGTAACGGCGAGATTCGTCCAGGTTTGGTGCACCGCATCGATAAAGATACTTCAGGCTTGTTGGTGATTGGCAAAACCGAGTTCGCGATGACGCATCTGTCGCTGCAGTTTTTCCATCATACCATCAAGCGGAGCTACTTGGCGCTGGTGTGGGGCACCCCGCCCGGGCCAACGGGCACCATTAGCGGCCACATAGGCCGCAGCCTGCGCGACCGCAAGGTGCAAGCAGTGTACCCAGGTGGCGAGCAGGGGAAGCCCGCTGTGACGCATTATGAGGTGCTGGAAAGCTTTGGGCCCGTCACGTTGGTGCGCTGCGTGCTCGAAACCGGGCGCACGCACCAAATCAGGGCGCACATGCAGCACATTGGCCACCCGCTGTTCTCGGATGCCACTTACGGGGGCGACCGTATTCGGGTAGGGCAGAACACTGGGGCGTACCGGGCGTTTGTCGAGAATGCGTTTCAACTAATGCCGCGGCAAGCACTGCACGCGCGTTCCCTGGGATTTACCCACCCAACCTCTGGCGAGCAGCTGTATTTCGAGGCAGAGTTGCCGCAGGATTTTGAACAGGTATTAGAAAAGTGGCGCGCGTGGGCAGCATAATACCTCGCACATGGACCAAAAAAAGCCCCGATGCACTTGCATCGGGGCTTTTTATTTCAGACAGTCGCGTTATTTCTTTTTAACCGTGGCTTTTGCAGGAGCTTTGCTGGGAGTACGGGGCTTAGCCGTCAGCACGTCGATGTTGTTCTTGGCACCTTCGTTGGTGGGGTCCAGGGCTAACACTTGCTCGAAGTTGGACTGCGCAGCGGCTTTGTCGCCTTTCTGGTAGTTGTACACGCCCAGGTAGCCATAAGCGGCCACGAGGCCTTCTTTGAACTTGGCCGGGTCAGCGCCTTCGGCCTTCGACAGCTCGATGTACTTTTCGTAGTGCGTCTTGGCCAAGCCTTGCTTGCCATCGGCGTCACGGGCGGCGTTCACGCGGGCACGAGCCAATACGGCCGGAGCGTAGGTAGGACGAGCGGTTTGGATGATGCCGAATACGCTGTCAGCCTGCGTGTACTGTTTGGCACTGCTAAAAGCAGAAGCCAAACGGAACTGGTCGGTAAGGTCACCGCCATTCTTCAGCTTTTCCTTGAAAATCCGAATGGCGCCCGTGTAGTCCTTCTTGGCCAGGTAAGCCGTGGCCAAGTCGTTCTGCAATTCGCTTTTCTTGGCTGGGTCGGTAGTGGCCGTGATGGCTTTGTTCAGGATGGCAATGCCTTCGTCGGCACGGCCAGCGCGTGCAAGAATACGGCCCTGGTAAGAGTAATCTTCCGGAATGATTTTCTCCGGAGGAGTAGTCTTCATGTAATTATCCATCGCCGTAGCCGCGGCAGCAAAATCGCCGGTTTCATACAGCAAGTAGGGCTTCAGACGGTTCATGGTGAGGTTTTTGGGGTCTTTCTCAAGAACCTTATTTACCTCGGCCAACGCTTCAGGATACTTTTTGGTCAAGTACAAGAACGACGCGTTCTGGGCATCCGTGGCAGGAGTACGTTCCGCCAATTCCAGGTATTTCTGGAAAGAGCTAGCTGCCAAATCGTACTGACCGGCGTAGTAGTACATGTCAGCCAGTTCGCGGTGAGCCGGTGCATAGCTAGGGTCCAGCTCGATGGCCTTGTTGAGGCTTTCGCGGGCGGCGTTGAAGTTGCGCGAACGCACGCTCAACTGGCCCTTCTTGTAGTGGGCTTGGGCGTAGCTCGGGTTGGCCGCAATGGCTTGGTCGTAGCTGGACATGGCTTGACCACCTCCTTGGTCAGAAAGCAAGAATACGTCGCCACGGGCCACCATCAAAGTGGGGTCCACTTTGCCTTTGCTAGCGGTTTGAGCTGCAGTGATGTACGTCTCGGCCTTGCCCATTTGTTTCAAGTCCGACTCCCCATAGGCTTGGGCAATCATCGTCAGCAACTTGGCATCCTTGTTTTTGGTCGCCTTGGCAGCAGCATCGAATTTAGATTCGGCGGGTCCCAGTTGGCCTTTGGCCAGCAGTGCGCGGCCGGCAGCTACTTGGCCAAACGGCGTCGAGCCAGCAGCTTTGTCGAAATAGAAGGCAGCCGAGTCCGGCATGTCGCGCATCTGATACAAACGGCCCATTTCGAAGGCTGTTTCGGGCGTGGTGCCCGGGCGTAGGGCGGCACGGGCTTCGTTGTACCGGCCCAGTTCAATGGCGCGTTGAGCAGTTTGCACGTTTTGGGCGGTGGCCGCCGTAGTGCCAGCTGCCAGTAGTGCGGCAGTGAGCAGCGGCTGTTTCCAGGGCTTGAAACTCATAGGAAATGAAAAAGATGAAAAGCGAAAATGAAAAATTAATACGCGCACGGGGCGCTTACAGTTTAGGTGTCGTCACGATGCGAGCTTGCATCTGCGCCGGGAGCAAGCCCGACTTTTGAAAAATCAGCTGACCGTTCTTGCCTGCCACAAAAGATGCAAACCCCGTGCCCAACCCGGCGCGTGCCTCGCGGCTGATGATGTAAAGGTTGCGGCGGAGTGGGTAGTTCTGCAAATCCGGGTATTCGGCCAACTGTGCCGGGGTTTTCTCGGCCAAGTATACTTGATACGGTTGAATAAAGTCGTTGGGCTTGGGATTGGGCCGTGCTGTAATGCTTGCCACCCGTACCTTGTTCATGAACTTCATGGCAGCGGGGTCGTCGCGGTCCGAAATCCAGTTCACCCCCACAACCCCAATCGCGCTCGGATGCGTTGCAACATAATCCAGCAGCGCCGGGTTCGACGTGGCCGCAAACACCCGCGGCGTCAGGGTCGTACCGCGCGTTATTGAGTCGCGCACATAACGGGCCGTGCTGCTGCGGTTGGCGTCAAACACCACGTTGATGTTGGCCAGTCCTTTCTTACCGCTGATTTTGTCCCACGTAGCGGTTTTACCCGTGAAAATATCGGCCAGCTGCGCCACCGTCAGCAAGGAGTCCGGGTTGTCGCGGTGAAGCACAATGGCCAGCCCGTCGATGCCAATGTGCGTGGTTCGGGGCACGATGCTCTGCTTGACAAAATCTGCCTTTTCCTCGGCATTGAGCTCCCGTGACACGACGGCCACTTTCACCTTGTCGTTGATAAGGTCCAGCATGACGTTTTCTTCGGGCTGGAACGTCATTTTCACATGGGCGTTGGGATACAGCTTCGAAAAAGTATCAATCTGAGCCTGCAGAATAGGCGCAAACGTCTCATCTACACTTAAGGCCACAGTGCCGCTGGTAGGCGTGTCCTGCGCGCCCGGCGAGCCCGGCCCATTGCATGCCACTACGGTCAGCGCACCAGCCACAACTACCGCGGCACTGGAAACTAACTTGTGGGCTGACTTAATCATGTTCGTCAAGGGTATTGGTTTTACTAAAATTAGTTTGATAGCCTCGGTAGAATCGCACTGCTCCGTACAGGACAAACACGGTCCCCAGTATTATGCGGCCAGTTGGGCCTAGCTGCAGCAAGCCACCACCTGCGGGTTGGGTGGCCGAGTACCACAGCCAAAAGCCCAGCCCCATGTACACCATGGCCATCACCAGGACAAAGTAACGCACTAGTCGCTGAGGCGACTTACCAAGCCGTTCCTCAGTAGTTGGACGATTAAGCATAAATATCAATGATGAGATAAAAAAGCCATTACACCTTCGCAAAGGCTGTTTTAAACCCTCATCACCTGTGTAAAGGTTCGCTGGCTTCGGTGGTGAAGCCGCAAGCAGGCTGCAAAAAAGCCAAGAATTAACGGGTTTTCATAACTGCGAATTGCTTCTATGTACTACTAGCGCGCTTTTATAGTTATAAAAAGAACGATTTATTTAAATGTATGCTGCCTCGCTTGTGGGGGCCTGTATTAAGTTGAACTGCACATAGGCTTGCATTTCACACGCCTGGCGGTGCCTTGAGTTGTTTTTACGTACAGCAATGGCCACCCCAAACGCGCCAGCCTAACTCGTTAGTATGAGTGGATGGAAAATGGGCATTCTTCCTGCGGCTAGCGCAACAAAAAACCCGAACCAAGCGGTGAAGCTTAATTCGGGTTTTAAGTAGAGGCGGCCGGAGCTACGCTCAGTTATTGAATTTTGAAGGTAATCGGTACAGTAAACGACACGCTAACTGCCCGGCCATTCTGCTTGCCCGGAACAAATTTGGGCAGGGTCTTTACCGCCCGAATCGTTTCCTCGTCCAAGCCCGAACCAAGGCCCTTTACCACTTTTACATCCGAAACGTCACCTTGGGCATTCACCGTGAAACTCACGAAAATACGCCCTTCGACTTGGTTACGGAGCGCCAGGGGAGGGTACTTGGTGGCTTTCTGGATGGCTGCTACGATGGCTGCGTTGCCGCCACCACCGGGTAGCTCAGGCATTTGCTCAACGTAGGTGTAGACTTTGTTCTCTACAACTTCCTCAACCACTTTGTCGCCTTCGCCCGAAAGCTCTGACAAATCTACTGCGTCCGTGTTGCCTTTTACGGTTACGGTCGCAACGGTTTTGTCTTTCAGCTCTTCCTGGTCGGGCACTTCCTCCTTTTTCACTTCCTCATCCTTCTTCACCACTGGAGGCGTGAACTTGATGGTCGTGAGTTTGGGGGGAGGGGGTGGTGGCGCCTCGGGCGGCGGCGGAGGGGGTGGCGGCTTGGTGTCGTCAAGAGGCGGGGCCTCCATCAGCACGTTTTCCTGGAGATTCTTTTTGGGCTCCTTCGGCAACCTGTCTTTCAGGTATTGCGAAATGAGCGGGAAAGCAATCAAGAGCAGGAAAACCGCCGTGGCAATAATCAGTGCCCGCGTAACGTGCCGCTGGTACAAGCGACGCAGTACGTAGGCCCCGTATGCCTTGTTGCGGCCTTCAAAAACGATGTCGTTTAAGCTGGCCTTGGCGATTTGCGCGTTATCCATCATAGGGCTGATTCTTTAATGAGGTCCAAGTCGTCTTTGGGTACCTTCACCAGCGCGTATTTTTTCTGGTTCGTGATGTTCATCTCGTCCAGAATGTCCACCATGTTTTTGTACTTGGCGTCCTCGGTTGGTTTGATGAGGATAATGGGCTCAGGGCGTTGGCGCTGACGCTCCAGCAGGACCTGACGGATGCCATTGGCCGAATAGTTGGTCACTTTCAGCTCGGGCTTCGGTACGGTCTTGTCGTTGGGCGTGTTCAGACCGAAGTAGTAGTACGCCTTGTTGTCTTTGCCGAGAAGGATGGTCATGGCTTGCGAGGCCTTGATTTTGGTATCCTCCACGTCGTCGGTCTTCTTCACCGGCATCGTGAGCTGCATCACGTTGGGCTTGGCGAAGGTGGTGGTCAGCATGAAGAAGGTGAGCAGTAGAAAGGCCAAATCTACCATCGGGGTCATGTCGATTTTGGTCGACATTTTCTTGGCCCGTTTTTTCCCACCTTTCCCACCGGAATCGGCTTTTCCTTGAATTTCTGCCATGGGATTTACTGAAGTGAATGAACGGAAGAATGTGTGGCTTGTGCGGCCTGCTCAGAACTACTGAGCAGATGCAACAGGCTTGTTCTCCAAGTCCGTGATAAGGTTGAAACGGTTGATGTCGCGTTCCTGCAGAAGCTTGATTACCTTCTGCACCGTCGGTACGTCGGCGTTGCCGTCGCCTTTGATGGCGATGTAAGTAGGCTTCTTAAAAATGGCCTGGTTAGCACGGCGAGCTTCCAGTACCCAGTCGATGAGCTGGTTGTTGAGCGAGTCGATGGGGACTCCGGGCTGCTGTGCATTCAGCGCCTTGCGCTCCTCCTTTTCAACGTTGAGGTAAGAACCCAGTTGGTTGATGGGGAGACCGAAGTTGGGTAGGTTACCGAACTCCTTGGCCTGCTCCGCAGTGAAGTTGACACCGTATTTGGCGCCGACGCGCTGCAGGGCCTGGATTTTGGTTTTGGGGTCATCAACGCCAAAAAACACTCTGTCTTTTTTTTTGTCGATGGTCAGCGTAATAACGTTGCTCTCGGGCAGTTTGAGTTCCGAGATAGACGATGGCGTATCTACTACCACGGTCTCTTCGGGGGCAAACTTGGTGGTGAGCATGAAGAACGTCACCAGCAAGAAGGCCAGGTCCACCATCGGCGTCATGTCGAGCGACGGCGAGGTACGGTGCGGTTTTACTTTAGGCATTGCGAGGTGGGATTAAAAGGGGGCAATTCGTTTGGTTTCTCTAAACGAACTGCCCCGCATTTTAGTGCATCAGTAATAGACGGAATTAAACCGCCCGAACCGGCTGACCCGTGTTCGCATTGCTACCATGCTGACCAGCGAAGGTCTGGATGATGCTGAAGCCAGCTTCGTCGATGCTGTAGGTCAGCTCGTCAATTTTGCTGGTGAAGTAGTTGTAGGCCACAATGGCGAGGGCCGACGTACCGATACCCAGAGCCGTGTTGATGAGTGCTTCCGAGATACCGTTTGCCAGAGCTACGGCGTCGGGGCTACCGGCCTGCGCCAGAGCGGCGAAGGCGTTAATCATGCCGAACACCGTGCCGAGCAGACCGGTCAGCGTGGCGATAGAAGCCAAGGTCGAGATGATAACGAGGTTTTTCTCCAGCATGGGCAATTCGAGCGCCGTGCTTTCTTCGATTTCTTTCTGGATGGCCAGCACGCGCTGGTCGGTGCCCATGCTCGTTTCGCGCGACATCTCGTTGTACTTCAGCAAGCCGGCTTTTACCACGTTGGCTACCGAACCTTTCTGCTGGTCGCAAGCGGCGAGGGCGCCGTTGATGTCGTTGGCGTTCAGTTTTTGACGCACGGAACGCACAAACGACTCGATGCTCTTGCTGCCTTTGGCCTTGCTGATGGTGAGGAAACGCTCAATGGAGAACGTAATCACGCAGAGCAACATGGTCATGAGGACCGGCACGATAACACCGCCTTTGTACACAATGCCGAGGTAGTCACCGGCCAGGGGGTTGTTCTTGTTGTCGCCTCCTTGGAAGTGGCTGCCGTCACCTAAGACAAATTTGTAAACGACAACGCTGACGATAAAGGCGAGGATGATAACCAGGACGGAGAACAGCGAGGCTCCACCGCTGCTTTGGGCGTCGGCTTTAGCGGCCGTAGCGGCGGGCCGGGGGCTCGTATTCATGGCATTTTTCTGTTCCATTGTTCCGGAGTGTTTGGGGTTGTTGTGTGAAGTAGTTGAATTGAGTGGGTAAATAAAAAGCAAAAAGTTGGTTAGGAGCGCAGGGCGCAGCAAAAGAACAATCGATAATCCCAGAGTGAAAAGGATTAGAAAGTGGCATTTACCGCATACCAAACTACACAACCGCCTTCCTTAGCTGGGCAAACCTAACCAAAAAGCACGGCCTGACCAAAGAAAAATTGGCCGGAGCCAACAGAAAGGCAAGGAAAGTAAGGTATATATATACCAACGCTAATTGGCGTTGTCGGGTTGGGCAGGGCGCTGTTTGGCCTGTTCCCAGTACACGTCCATTTGCGCCAATGTCAGGTCGGACAGCCGCTGATTGTTGGCAGTAGCCGCCGCCTCTAGATACTGAAAGCGGCTGATAAACTTGCGGTTGGTGCGTTCTAAGGCTTCTTCGGGGTTGATGCCAGCGAAGCGGGCGAAGTTGACCAGAGAAAATAACAAATCGCCGAACTCAGATGCTGCTTTATCGGCATCCATTTTCTCCGGATTGCCATGGCTATACTCTTCGCCAAATTCTCCCAACTCTTCGCGCACTTTCTCCCACACCTGCTCGGGCTGCTCCCAATCGAAGCCCGCACCGCGGGCTTTTTCCTGAATGCGCATGGCCTTTATCAGGGCTGGCAACGACGTGGGCACGCCGCCCAGCACCCCCGTAGTGGTGCCTTTTTCTCGGAGCTTGAGCTGCTCCCAGTTGCGCTTCACCGCCTCTTCGTCGTCGGCTTGCACATCGCCGTAAATGTGTGGGTGACGGTAAATCAGCTTTTCGCATTGCGCGTTGAGCACGTCGGCAATGTCAAAAGCGCCTTTTTCGGCGGCGATACGGGCATAAAAAACCAGGTGCAGCATCACATCGCCCAATTCTTTTTTGAGGTCGGGCAGGTCATCGCGCAAAATCGCGTCGCTGATTTCGTACGTCTCCTCGATGGTGAGGTGGCGCAATGATTGCAGGGTTTGTTTTTTGTCCCACGGGCATTCGGCCCGAAGGCGGTCCAAAACATCAAGCAAACGCCCAAAGGCTTCTAGTTGAGCGGGCCGGCGAGCGCTGGTAAGCAGGACGGTAGAGTCGTTGGGGGTGTTTTCCATCGTATCAAAGATAAAACTTGCCGCCGCCAAGCGGTTGATAGTACCTAATTTTGGCCTTTCAAATTTCTACTCCGTGACACTCATAAAATCTATTTCTGGCATTCGCGGCACCATTGGCGGCCCCGTTGGGCAAGGCCTGACTCCGCTTGACGTGGTGAAGTATGCCGCCGCTTACGGGAGCTGGGTTAAAACCCAGGCCACCGACAGCAAGCTCATCGTCATTGGCCGCGACGCCCGTATTTCCGGCGAAATGGTTAGCCGCCTCGTGGCGGCCACCCTCCAAGGCCTCGGACTTGACGTGTGCGACCTGGGCCTGAGCACCACGCCCACCGTGGAAATGGCCGTGCCCGCCAAAAAAGCTGCCGGGGGCATCATCCTCACGGCCTCGCACAACCCCAAGCAGTGGAATGCGCTGAAGCTGTTGAATGCCCACGGCGAATTTATTTCTGACACCGACGGGCAGCAGGTGCTCGCGTTGGCGGAGAGCGAAGGTTTTGAGTTTGCGCCCGTCACCAAGCTCGGTCAATACACCGTCGACACAACCTTCCTCAAAAAGCACATCAAGGCAATCTTGGCGCTGCCATTGGTCGACGTTGAAGCAATTAAAGCACGCAACTTCCGCATTGTGGTAGATGCGGTGAATTCTTCGGGTGGCTTTGCAGTGCCGCAACTGCTGGAGGCCCTGGGAGTAACAACCATTGAAAAACTGCACTGCGAGCCCACCGGCGACTTTGCGCACAACCCCGAGCCGCTGCCCGAACACCTGCGCGACATTGCCAAGGTGCTGGAAAAAGGCGGGTTCGACCTTGGCATCGTGGTAGACCCGGACGTTGACCGTCTGGCGCTTGTAAGCGAGAACGGCGAAATGTTCGGCGAAGAGTACACGCTGGTGGCCGTGGCCGACTACGTGCTGAAAGCCTTGGGCGGTGGCAACACCGTGAGCAACCTGAGCAGCACCCGGGCCCTGCGCGACGTGACCGAAAAAGCGGGCGGCCAATACGCCGCCGCCGCGGTGGGCGAGGTGAACGTGGTGACCAAAATGAAGGAAACCAACGCCGTAATTGGCGGCGAAGGCAACGGTGGCATCATTTACCCGGAGCTGCACTACGGCCGCGACGCCTTAGTGGGCATCGCGCTGTTCTTGACGCACGTGGCCAAGTCGGGCCTCACCATGACTCGGTTGCGCAACTCGTACCCGAAGTATTTCATCTCGAAAAACAAGATTGAGCTAACGCCGGAAATAAACACGGACGACGTGCTGGTGCAGATGGAGAAGCGCTACGCCAAGCAGCCGGTGAACACCATCGACGGCGTAAAAATCGAGTTCGACAAAGAGTGGGTGCACTTGCGCAAGTCCAACACGGAACCCATCATCCGGATTTACGCCGAATCGGATTCCAACGCCACGGCCGATTATTTGGCCCAGAAAATCATTGGCGACATCAAGGAAATTATTTCCGTGAAAGCGTAGTAATCGGTTGGTCGACAAACGACTGAGCCATTGGTGAGCGGTAGTATCGGAGCGGTTACGGCCAATCTATCCGAGCTTTGTATGACGATATTGCGAAACTGCTAGGTGCACCCACACCTTGCAGTTCCGGTCTTCACTTCTGTATATGACGCAAACCACCTCTTCCACCCCTTCATTCGTTTATTTCGACAACGCCGCCACCACCCCGCTCGACCCTGAGGTGCTGCAAGCCATGCTGCCTTTTCTGAGCCAGCACTACGGCAACCCCAGCAGCTTGCACGGTCCCGGCCGGCAGGTGCGGGCGGCCATTGAAAACGCCCGCAAAACCGTAGCCCACCTGCTCAATGCCGCGCCGGCCGAAATTATTTTTACCAGCGGCGGCACCGAAGCCGACAACTACGCCGCCTTCGGCAGTATCCGGACGCTGGGGCTGAAGCACGCCATCACGTCGCCGCTGGAACACCATGCGGTGCTGCATCCCTTGCAAGCACTGGCCAAGTCCGGTGAAATTGAGCTGCACTACGTGCGCCACAACGAGCAGGGCACCCTGGACATGGCCCATCTGGAAGAGCTGCTGGCCGGCCGGTCGCGCACGTTCGTCAGCCTGATGCACGCCAACAATGAGATTGGCAACCTCAACGACATTGTAACCATTGGGGAAATTTGTGCTCAGCACAATGCCGTATTCCATACCGACACGGTGCAGACCATGGGGCATTACCGGCACGATGTGCAGCAGCTGAAAAACCACTTTTTGGTAGGTTCGGCGCACAAGTTCCACGGCCCCAAAGGCGTTGGGTTCATCTATACGCGTAGCGGCGTGCAAGTGAGTCCGCTCATCCACGGCGGCGCGCAGGAGCGCAACGTGCGCTCGGGCACTGAGAACGTGTACGGCATTGTGGGCCTGGCCAAAGCGCTGGAAATTGCCGTTCGCGACCTAGCGGCGCACCAAACGCACGTGCAAGGGTTGAAAAACCGCTTCATCGAAAAGCTGCGGGCCGAAATTGACGACGTGCAGTTCAACGGCTGCTCAGAAATTGCTGATAAAAGCTTGTACACCGTGTTGAGCGTGAGCTTGCCGCCTTCAGCAATCAGTGAAATGCTGTTGTTCAATTTGGACATTAGCAAAGTAGCGGCGTCGGGAGGCTCGGCGTGTACCAGCGGGGCGCAGGCTGGCTCGCATGTACTTGAAGCATTGGGTTGCGACCCAGACCGGGCCACGGTACGCTTCTCGATGAGCAAGATGAACACCGAGGCCGAAGTAGACTATGCCGTAGCGGCGCTGGCCAAGCTGTACCGTCCGGTGACGGCGTAACTGGAGCTGTTGAGGGGCGAATAGTGGTGTCAACCCTCGCAAGCCGCAACTCTTCTAAAACTGCCCGGTAGCCCCACCGCCGCCCGATTGCCCGCCGCCAAACTCGAAGCCGCTGGTGACGGGAGCCTCCGGCGCGTGAGCGGTTTGGGCTTGAATCAGGTTTTCGAGGTTGAAATGGCGCGGCTCGTCGGGCAGGGAGGTGAGGCCGAAGCGGGCCGGCCGTAGCACCCGCAGCAGCCCGCCGGCCAGCACCGTGAGCACAACCCCGCCCACCAGGGCCGCAATTTCGGGCGGCAGCAGCGAGCGGTAGTACCGCAGGGTAAAGAGCGAAAACGCCAGCGCCAGCAGGCCCAGCAGGAGCAGGGCACGGTCGGCCCGGCGCAGTCCCAGCGTCACGTAAAGCAGGGGAATGCCGGCCGTGAGCGCATAAAACATCGGCGCAAACGGAATTTGGGTGGAGGTAAACTGGTGGCGCAGTTCCGCGTTGCCTTCCCGCACCACCAGGTAGTTGCCGGCGAGGTACAGCACCGCTAGCCCCAGCACCTTGAGCACAAGTAGGCAATTGGCGTAGCAGTCGGCGAGGTACGTGCTGGCTAGGCGCCGGGCCAGTGCACGGTACAGCAGCAGCAGGCCCCCGGCGGCGGCCATCAGGAGGAAGGGAAGCAGCATCTGGCCCAACGCACTGTTGAACCCAAGCAGCGCGACTAATAGCAGTGTCACGGTAACGGCCGCTGCCGTCACGATGGCATCGGCGTAGCGTAGGACGGCGGCTCCCAACAGGGCAAGTACCAACAGAAACACCGGGTAGCTGGCCCCTAGACTGAGGTAATAGCGACCGCTCAGGGGCCACAGGTGTTCCGAAAAAGCGTAGTAGATGAGCCCGCCAGCGCTGGTTAGCCCCGCGTATAGCAAGGCATTGTCGACCCCGGCGTGGTAGAAGCGTCGCTCTTTAATCATCAGCTCCAGGATACCGAAACAGGCTGCGCAAAAGAACAGCCCCGCGGCGAACGGCGAATTGCCCCCCACAACCAGAAAGACAAAGCCGCTGCCCAGCGCCAGCCCGATGGCCGCGAAAATAAACAGCCCCACGCGCAGGGGCCAGGCCGGCCGGTAGTATTCCAGTGGGTAGGCCGCTTCGATGGCGGTCAGTTGGTCGGCGCTGACCAGCTGCTGGCGCTGCCATCGCGCCGCCCGGTTCCGCACCGCCGCATTGAAGGCCCAATCTAGGTTGTAAGCCGGTATTTTCATGCTTGCGGAGAGGACGTGGGCGACTTAGGCACGTCGGTTGGTCCGCGCATGATTTTCTTGATGTTGATAAAGAAAACCACCACCAGTATGGCTGACAGCGGAAACTGAAAGAACGCAGCCATGAAAACGAGTTCGGAAGGCAACAGCATCACGACCTGCACCAGCACGTAGCCCACCGCGAAGTAGGCGTAGCCGGCCGCCAGCACCAGAAACCAATACGACTGCGTGCGCCGGGCATACCAGTACAGGCCCGCGCACAGCGCCAGTATCACCACCACGTAGCTCAGCCCCAGTATCGGCTGGTCGTGCAAGGCTGCCTGGACCAGCAAAGTAGCCAGTGCGGCCAGTGCCAGGTTGCTACCCAGCAGCAGGTAGGTGAAAGCAAAATGCGCTTTGCGGTCCCGGTATTCGGAGTAGAAACCCGCCGCCATCAATAGCAGTCCCAAGCCGATAGCTGCCCCGCGAATGCGGTCGTTCCAAAACTCGTTCTCGGTGAGCACGGCCAGGGGCGCCACCGTAAGGCCCACCCACGAGGCCAGCGCCGTGAGGCCCATGGCAAGTACGCCGCGGTGGTCGAATGCATAAGCGAGCGGTAGAAATACCAGCGCAGGTACCGCCGTAGCCAGCCCGTAGCGCGTACCAAAAACGTTGTATTGATACTGCGCGTAGCCTTCCAATACCACAAACAGCAGACAGCCGAGCAGCAGCAGGTAGTCGGCCCCAACGGAAGTGCGCGAACTCATTCCCCAAGTAAAAGGCGCCCGGTGCCGGGCCGCATAGCCGAAGCAGGCAGCCATTAGGGCAGCAATTACTAAGATGATAAAGCCGTGCCCAATGCTATCGATATTCTGGTAAATGAGCACGCCCAAGCCACCCGCCAGCAGCGTGATGCCCAGGTAGAGCAGCGCCCGCAGCTCGTAGTGCAGCGAAAAGGGGCGGGCTTCGTCGGCCGCCGCAATGGCGGCCGCCTGCTCGGGCAGAAACAGGCCCCGGGCCTGCAAATCGGCCAGGTAAGGGTTAGACTCAGGCGAGAACGGCATGGGAGGGAACCGGTTGTTGTGGCACCGGGGCGGCTGCAATTACAGCATTTGTAGGGGCAACTGTGCCGCTACGGCTCCGTACTTTGGGCCGGGCATTAGTAGCAGGCCGTGGAAGTAGGCCGACTATTTTTGCCTTGTTTCGTAAGTCAACGCATCACCCATCATCTGACATGGCCGACATCAATATTCAACGCAAGAAATCGGCTCCGAGTCCGTGGATTCTGGTGCTGCTGGCAGCTATAGTGCTGGCTGCGGCGGCCTATTTCTTTTTACGGCCTAACCCAGCCGATGAAACTGCCCCGGCAGCGACTACCGCTCAGGAGGGAATCGTTGACACCGCCGTAACGGCCACCTCTACCCAATTAGCTATTGATTCTGCAACGGCTGCGCCTGATAGGAACAGCACTTCCAGCGTTGGCGAGTCGGAAACGGCGGCTTCGCTAGCGACTCAGGCGTCGTCGGACCCGTCCGCTCCTGACTACGCGCTCAACGGCCTGCAAAAGCTGACGGGCGTGCTGGTGGCACTGGCCGACCGGGACGACCTTCGCGACCCAACCGTCATCGAGCAGCGCGACAACTTAACCAGTGCCACCAACCGCTTGGGCGAACCCAATGCGGGGCTGCGCGCCGGATTTGTGGCCGCGGCTTCGCTCATCCGCGCCATGCAGCAAAAGGCCTATCCGGAATTGGGCGACGTGGCAGACGATTTGGTGCGCCAGGCCAACCAGCTTTCTGGCCGCAGCGCAACCGCCGCCGAACAGCAGCAGAACAAGCAATTTCTTGCCCAGGCCGCCGACGCCGTGCGCGTGCTGAGCGAGCCTGCCAAATAACGTACCCTTAGGTTATGGATACTCCCGTGCTACGTCGCTTGCGCGACCTGACCGATTTTGAAGTGGCCGACGGCAACCCCGACGTACGCGGGTGGACCGTGCGCGGCGGCGATGGCCAAGCCCTGGGCGTGGTACACGAGCTGATTGTGGACCTTCAAGCGCTGAAAGTGCGCTACCTCGACATCGAGCTAGACACCCGCTTTCACATAAACGAGCACGAAAACCACATTTTGCTGCCCATTGGGGTGGCCTCCCTCGATAGCGACGGCGACAACGTTTTTGTGCCCGCGCTCAATGCGGAGTCGGTGTTGAACTACCCGCCCTACGTCGAAATTCAGATTACGCGCGAGTACGAAACCGCCATGATGCGCGCGCTAGGGTTAGAGCCGGTGCCCGACGGTGACTTCTACGGCAGCCCCGCGCATGATGTAAGTGCGTTTTATCGCCGCCGCTAGGCTCACCGCACGCAACCTTTTGGGTATGAAGTAGCTCTTGCTGCCATGAACCTACTTGTACTCTTTTCATTGGCCGCTTTCTTACTGGCAGGGTGCGCCCGTACGCTGGTGCCTCACACTGCCTATATCCCGCTCACCCGCGACCAAGGCCAAGCCGAGATACGGATTTCGACGGGCACCAACGCCAGTGAATTGCAAGCCGGTTATCAAGTCACCAACAAACTGGTAGTGCATACCGCTTTACTCAGCAAGGGACGCTTGAGCACCGCCAAGGGCTTTCGCTCCGCGGACCTGGGCCTGGGGTATTACTACGAGTCGCCGAATGGCTTGTGGCGACTGGGTGGGCACGCGGGTTTGGCTACGGGGGGTGGCAGCTCGGGCAGCACTGGCGCATGTTTCGAGTGCACTGGCACTGGTTCTGCTACGGAATACCGGGTACGTTATACCTATGGCTATGTCCAGCCCACTGTGATATTAGTAGAGGACAACCGAAGCTGGGGCTTTGGCTTGCGGGTGGGCCGAGCCTATTACCACCGCTTCGAAAGGATGCGCGCTGATACGCTCGGTGGCCCGGTCCAGACCACGTCCTTTGCCGGGCGCCAAATCACCTTTATTCAACCAACCTTTCAATACGGCTACCAGGTGTCGCGCTGGTTTGCGCTTTCCGGCGTCTTGGGCCTGCAAGGGTTCGTCGAGACGCCACAAATTGGAAACGACATGAGCCTTTTTGTGGGGCAGGTGAGCGCACACATAGTGCTAAACAAGCGCGGGACCGAAAAACCTTAGCTGCGTTTAATCATCTCCACCACGGTGTCAACCCACTGCGGCTCGGAGTTTAGGGAGGGTACAAGCTGCCAATGGCCTCCACCTGATTCCTCAAATAGGTCCTTGAATTCCTCGCCCACTTCGATGGTCGTCTCCAAGCAGTCGGCAACGAAGGCGGGGCTGAAAGCCAGCACGTTTTTGATGCCTTTGGCCGGGAATTCCTTCAGTACCTCGTCCGTGTAAGGCTGCAGCCACGGGTCGCGCAAACGGCTTTGCAAGCGGCTCTGGAAGCTGACGGTATACTGCTCGGGCTTCAGGCCCAACTCTGCCGCAACTAAGCGCGACGTGGCAAAGCATTGCGCGCGGTAGCAGTACTGGTTCTGGTCGGTGAGGGTGTCGCAGCAGCTGCCGAAGCGGCAGTAATTGGTCGGGTCTCCTTTCTTGACGTGGCGCTCGGGGATGCCGTGGTAACTGAACACCACGTGGTCGTAGTCGTGCTTAGCCATCTCGGCCCGGCCGCGCGCCGCAATGGTGGCAATGAAGCCCGGCTCGGTGGCAAACTGGCTGATGAAGCTGATGCTGGGCACTATCCACCAGTCTTTCACAATGTCCATCACCTTTTCCTGTACCGACCCGGTGCTGGCCGAGGCATACTGCGGAAACAGCGGCAGCACCACAATGCGCTCCACGGCTGCATCCTGCAGTTCCTTCAGCGCGCTCGCAATGCTGGGGTTCTGGTAACGCATACCAAAGGCCACCACGTAGCCAGGGCCCAGCGCAGCCTGTACTTTCTTCTGAAGGTCAAGCCCGTGGAACAGCAGGGGAGAGCCGCGCTCCGTCCAAAGCTCCTGGTAGATTTTGGCCGACTTGGGCGCGCGCAACGGCACCACCAAGCCCTGAAACAGTGGGTAGCGAATGGCCGCTGGCATGTCTACCACTCGGCCATCGGTGAGAAATTCGTTGAGGTAACGGCGCACGTCCGGCGTTTTCGGCGAGTCGGGCGTGCCAAGGTTGACGAGCAAAACGCCAACGCGGCGGGCGGTAATAGTGGCCGCAGCCGCAGCAGGCGTTGGCGCAGCAGCGGTGTTGGGAGCAGAGGTAAGAGGATTCATCGGTGCAAAGTTCAGCAGCAGCGCGCGGACTACCGGCCGTGCGGCTAAGCAACCGTTTTGGCAGGGCCTTGGTTTGCCTGCTTCAGCAAAGGCCATGTGGCTGCGCTGCCAAAGCCGCGTTTTGGGCACTGGCAGCCGGTGCCACCTCCTGCCTTCTTTGGGGCAGTAATAGCTTTTGCCATGCAAATCTCGTACCTTTGCGGCCCTGATTATCAAACCCATCCATCGTGAACCCCGAAATTAAACCCCATCGTGCCGGCTTCGTGAGCATCATCGGCAAGCCCAACGTGGGCAAGTCCACGCTCATGAACGCGCTGGTGGGCGAGCGGCTCAGCATCGTTACCAGCAAGGCCCAAACCACCCGCCACCGCATCCTAGGGATTCTCAACGGCGAAGATTTTCAGCTCATTTATTCCGATACGCCGGGCATCATTCAGCCGAAGTACGAGCTCCACAACGCCATGATGTCGTTTGTGTACTCCTCGCTCGAAGACGCCGACGTGGTCCTGTTCGTGACGGATATTTATGAAAAGCACGACGAAGAACCTGTGGTGGAGCGGCTGCGCAAAATGGTGGACACGCCTATTATTCTGCTGGTTAACAAAATCGACCAGGCCGACCAAGCAGAAGTAGAAGCCAAGCTGGCCTACTGGAAAGAACAGCTTCCCAACGCCACCGAGGTATTGCCCATTTCAGCCCTCAATGCATTCGGCACCGAGAAGGTGTTGCAGATGGTGCTGGAGCGCCTGCCTATTCACCCCGAATACTATCCAAAAGACGAACTAACTGACAAGCCAGAGCGTTTTTTTGCTGCAGAGATGGTTCGCGAGAAAATCTTCAAGCTGTATAAAAAGGAGATTCCCTACAGCTGCGAGGTTGTCATCGAAGAGTTCAAAGAAGAAGAAACCATCATCCGCATTCGCGGCATCATTTACGTGGAACGCAGCAGCCAAAAAGGCATCATCATCGGTGCGGGCGGCGAGGCGCTGAAGAAAGTTGGCACCTGGGCCCGGGAGGAAATGGAGAAGTTTTTCCTGAAGAAGGTGTTCCTCGAACTCCACGTAAAAGTGAACGAGAACTGGCGCACCGACCCCAAGGCCCTGAGCCGTTTCGGCTACCAGTAAAGTAGCGCGGACTTTTAGTCCGCGACGCAATAGCACTACCACGCGCGGACTAAAAGTCCGCGCTACATCAAATCCGACCATCTATAACCTAAATAACCCCGGGCACTGCCGAATCTAGGTCGGGTCGGCGGCTGGGGCACACAACATGTCTAAGCAAAACACCATCGCCATCGTGGGGCGGCCCAACGTGGGCAAATCCACGCTATTCAACCGCCTCGTGGGCCAGCGCAAGGCCATCATGGACAACGAGAGCGGCGTTACCCGCGACCGCCATTATGGCTACGGCGACTGGATTGGCAAGAACTTCACCGTCATCGACACGGGAGGTTACGTGCACAATTCGGAAGATATTTTCGAAGGTGAAATCAACAAGCAGGTAAAGCTAGCCATTGAAGAGGCCGACGTGGTCCTGTTCATGGTAGACGCGGAAGCCGGCGTGCACGGCCTCGACGAAGAGTTTGCGCACGTGTTGCGGCGCTACATGGGCAAAAAGCCCATCTACCTGGTGGCCAACAAGGCCGACACTAACCTGCGCGCCCACGGCGCTGGCGAGTTTTACTCGTTGGGTCTGGGCGAGGGCGAGATTTTTGCCATCAGCAGCCAGAACGGCCACGGCACCGGCGAATTGCTGGACGCTGTGGTGAGCCACTTCGACGACCCAGGCGTAGAAGAGCCCGAGTCGGAAATCCCGCGCATTGCCGTGGTCGGCCGCCCCAATGTGGGCAAGTCGAGCCTGGTAAACCTGCTGTTGGGCGAAGACCGCAGCATTGTGACCGACATTGCCGGCACCACCCGTGACTCGATTTCGGCGCGCTACAACGCGTTTGGCAACGAGTTTATCTTGGTGGACACGGCCGGTTTGCGCCGCAAGGCCAAAGTGACCGAGGACATCGAATTCTACGCCAACATGCGCAGCCTGCGTGCACTGGAAGAGTGCGACGTCTGCATTGTGATGCTCGACGCCAGCCGCGGCATTGAGGCCCAGGACGTGAACATCATCACCCTGGCCGACAAGAACCGCAAAGGCATTGTCATCTTGGTGAACAAGTGGGACTTGGTGGAAGATAAAAATACCAACACCGCCAAGGAGTTCGAAGCGAAAATCCTGGAGAAGATTGCGCCCATCGCGTACATCCCCGTCATTTTCGTGTCGGTGCTCAACAAGCAGCGCGTGCACAAGGCCATAGAAACGGCCATTGAGGTGTACCACAACAAGCGCCGCAAAATCCCGACTTCGCAGCTGAACGACATCATGCTGAAGGAGATTGAGAAGTACGGCCCGCCGGCGCTGAAAGGCAAGATGATTCGCATCAAGTACGTGACGCAATTGCCCACGCACAACCCGGTGTTTGCCTTCTTCTGCAACCTGCCGCAGTACGTGCAAGCCAACTACACGCGCTACCTGGAAAACCGCATGCGTGAGCATTTTGACTTCAGCGGCGTGCCCATTGGCATTGTGTTCCGGAAAAAATAGCGCGGCGCGGCGGTAACGTCCAAAAGGCTCTTTTTGTCAATTTCTTATAAACCTTGGTTGGGGTGGGTTACCTTCTATAAGCTCGGGTATAAAGCCCCGAATTTGGAACCCGTCGCTGGTGGGTGCTCGAAGGTTAACTCGATTTAACATCAATATCTAACCCAACCCAAGATGAAAAAAGTATTGTTCCTCGCCCTGGCCGCTGCCTCGTTCTCGTTCACCGCTTGCGAAAGCAAGAAAGAAGAGGCTGTTGAACAGTCGGCTGACAACGTAGAAGCAGCTGGCGAAGCCAAAGCTGAAGGCATGGAAGCCTCTGCTGACTCGGTACGCGAAAGCGCCGATGCTAGCGCCGACAAAATGGAAGCTGGTGCCGACAAAATGGCTCCTGCTACCGAGACTCCCGCTGAAGAAGTTAAGAAGTAATTCTTGCTTCCAAGAGCACAAAAAAGCCCCACCGGCAACGGTGGGGCTTTTTTTTTATTCCCCCAAGGTTGTTTCGGGGGTGCCCAGGCGCCGGTTCAGCAAGTTGTCGACCACCTCAAATAGGCGGCGCGGCTCGTAGGTGCGCCATGGCAAATCGTCGAGCTGGCCACCAAAATTGATGTAGTTGTCGACGTTGTATTGGTGCATTTCGCGTTGCACGTGCTCCTGGAAGTTCACGCCCGCAATCCAGCCTTCTTCCACGTCCTCAAACCATTCCTCGTAGTACGAATCGTCGGAGCCGTGGAAATTGAACACGTTCTCGCCCACCAGCACAAACTTGCGCACGCCCTCGTGCACCAGCACGTCCACGATGTTGCGCTTCAGCTCCATGATGTCGTTTTCGATGGCGTCGTTCCATTCTCCAATGAATTCGAGCACGGCCACGCCGTCCTCGTAGTCCACAAACAGTATTTTCAGGAACAGCGTGTCCGACCCCAGGCTGTCCCATTGCGGGTGGATGTAGTACCCGTATATGGTATTGGTGAAGCTCTCGAGACTATTCTCGGCTTCAAACAACGGAGAACGAGGGTCTTCCGAAGCCGAATATTGGTCAATCCAGTTGTAGTGGGGCTCGATGGTGTGCATGATAGGGAAGGAGGGGTTTGCTTAAAACGCACCATCGTGCGTCCGGTTACCCATTTCGCTGCCAAGCGAACGGCGTTTTCTAACGCCAAACCTGCCCACCCGCGTTCCTGTTCGGGCTTAGCGCGCCATCAAGGCGGCGCGCACGCTGCCGTGTTGTTTCAGCAGGGCAGCCGCTTCCGCTTCGTCAATGCCGAGCTCGTCCATCAGCATCCGTTCGCCGCGCTCCACCAACTTCACGTTGGAAAGTTTCATGTCGACCATCTTGTTGCCCCGCACGTAACCCAACCGCACAAACGTGGCCGTGGTGAGCATGTTGAGCACCATTTTCTGCGCCGAACCAGCCTTGAGGCGGGTGCTACCGGTCAGAAACTCCGGGCCCGTCACCACTTCCACGGGGAATTCCGCAGCCGCAGCCACGGCCGAGCCCGCATTGCAGACCACGCAGCCCGTGGCCACGCCCATGGCGCGCGCCTGCGTGAGGCCTCCTATCACGTAAGGAGTGCGGCCCGATGCGGCAATGCCCACCAGCACGTCCTTGCTGCTGATGCTGTGCGCCTGCAAGTCCTTCCAGGCTTGTTCGGCGTCGTCTTCCGCGCCCTCCACCGCCACCCGAATGGCCGAGTCGCCGCCCGCCATGATGCCCACTACCATTTCGGCGGGCACTCCAAACGTGGGCGGGCACTCCGAGGCATCCACCACACCCAACCGGCCACTGGTGCCAGCACCAATGTAAAAGAGCCGTCCGCCCGCCCCGAGCCGCGCCACCGTCACTTCGACCAACTGCTCTATCTGAGGCAGTGATTTGGCCACCGTTTGGGGCACTGTGTGGTCGAGCTGGTTCATGGCTTCCAGCACAGCGGTGGTGGAAAGGGTCTCGAGGTGGTCGTAGTAGGAGGGGGATTCGGTGGTCATGCGGTGGGATTATATCAAGTGGCCAATGACGGCAAAATTATCAAATACATTGGCCGTGTGCGGCGCGTCCTTGTCAAGCTCCGCCGTGAGGTCTTGCCCCGCCCAGTGCTCGTAGTGGTTGCCGCGCCGCCACAGGCGCGACTTGCTCACATCATAAATCTTGCCCTGGTACGCCACCCAGATTTCGTCGCGGTCCTGCCCGTTGCGCAGGGCCAGCTGGCCTTTGGTATAAGTTTTAGTTGTCAGTTGTTCGTTGTCAGTTGTCTGGCTCATGAGGTAACAGGTGGGCAATGCAATGCTAACAACTGACAACGAACAACTGACAACTAAAACCTAACTCAGCAGGGCTTGCAGCCGAATCCAGCGTTGCGGCAAGTCGCCCTGGGAGGCGTTCAGGTAGTCTTCGTAAGTGCAGGGCACCACGCGTTTCACGGCGTTGTCGCCTAGGCGCTCTACCTCCATCCACCACTTGTCGGCGCGGCGCGATTTGTAGAACACCAGCTTGTCGGGATTGCCGGGCAATACCACGGTGTAGGTAAGAAAGCGAAACGTGCCGAAGCCGGTTTCGGGGCGGCGGTGGTAGAAGCCTTCCACGAAATACCACAGCATGGTGGCCAGCGTGGCAGCGGCCAAGCCGTTGGGGTCGATGTCGGCCCGGTAGCCGTACAGGCCAAAAGAGCTGAGCTGCTCGTTGTGCCCGGCATACCAGCACAACTGGGCCGCGTCTTCGTTGCTGAGGCCAAAAGGGTTGGCCGGGTAGTAGCCGGGCGCGTCCTGCCACCGCAATGCCGCAATGTCCACGCTCATAAAGTCGGCCTGGCGCACCAGTGGCTCGGCCTGGCGGCGGTCCGCCCGCACTTCGCCCACGCTCATGGTTTCAAAATGCAGCTTTTCCAGCGCCACCAGCACTTCCGGGGGCGTGAGGTACTGCTGGTGCGCCAGATGCGCCAGGCTGAATATGAAATTGGGCTCGTGCACCAATTGGCGGCGCAAGTGGCTTTCCTCGGGCGCAACGCTGGAGTTGGGCTCGGCCATGTCGGCCCGCGAGTCTACTACCGTAAAGCTGATGGGGCGGTCCTGCGCTTCGTAGGCCAGGAACTGGCCGTAGTCCAGGTCGTGGCTGCCGCCAAGCAGCACCGGCACCGTGTTTTCTTCCAGCAGGGCGCCGATGATTTCGCGCAGGCGCTGGTAGGTGTCCTCCAGCGTGAGGCCGGGCCGCAGGTTGCCCAAGTCCACCAGCCGCACGTTGCCCGTCCCTTTTTGCAATTGGTAAAACCGCTGGCGCACCTCGTTGGCGCCGTGGCGCCGCGCCGACGGGGGCCCTGCCGCGCTGCCCCGCCACTCGTCCAAGCCCACAAGGGCCACGTCAGCAGCGCGCCAGTCGGGGAAGTTCTCGGTGAAGCGGGTAGCGTAGGCCGCCAGCGTAGTGGGCACGGGGGCGGCTTCGGTGAGCGTTTCCGGCAGAGGGTCAAAAAACAGGGCCAGGTTCATCAGGGACGGAAAGGCAAGCGCCCAAAATTACGCAGGAAAAAGGCGCATTTGTGGGCTTTTTGACTGTTTTTGCTCCCCGTTTGGTTTTTGCTTGTAGGCACAACGCTAGGACAACCGAAACGTTGCCGTAGCATTGCCCGAAAAAAAGCTCTTTATTTAAACTGAAATTCACTCATTCCGCTTTTTCCACCCCCACCCATGGACGTTCGCCGCGCTTTCGATATCCTGCCTCACCAACTGGCCACTTCGCCTAAAAGTGACGCTTTAGCCGCCAAGACTGACGGTCAATGGGTACCCAAAAGCACCCAGCAACTGCAAGACGAGGCCAACCTGGTCAGCCTGGGCTTGGTGGCCTTGGGCCTCAAGCACGGCGACAAAGTGGCCATCATCAGCATGAACCGGCCCGAGTGGATGCTGGCCGATTTCGGCATCTCGCAGATTGGCGCCGTGAGCGTGCCTATGTACCCGAGCATCACCGTCGAAGACTACAAATACATTTTCACCGATGCCGGCGTACGCGCCGTGTTCGTGGCCGACGAAAAGCTATACGACAAGGTGAAAGAGGCCACGGCTGGCCTCGACATTCCGGCGGAAAACATCTTTACTTTCGACCGCATTGCCGGCGCTCGTCATTTCGACGAATTGCTGGCTTTGGGCAAGAAAGGCAACGCCGCCGACCTAGAGCCCCTGAAAGCCGCCGTGCAGCCCGACGACTTGCTGACCCTCATCTACACCAGCGGCACGACCGGCAGCCCTAAGGGCGTCATGCTCAGCCACGACAACATCTTGAGCAATTGCCGCAGCTCGCAGCGCTTCGTACCCGTTACCAAGGATGATAAGGCGCTGAGCTTTCTGCCTTTGTGCCACATTTTCGAGCGGATGGTTACCTATCTCTACATGTTTAACGGCGTGAGCATTTACTACGCCGAGAGCATGGAAGTCATTGCCGACAACCTGCGCGAGGTGAAGCCCCAGATTTTCACCACCGTGCCGCGTTTGCTGGAGAAGGTGTACGACAAGATTGTGGCCAAAGGCCACGAGCAGGAAGGCGTGAAGAAAAGCCTGTTCTTCTGGGCGTTGGACTTGGGCTTGAAGTTCGACACGCAGAAGAACCAGGGCTTCATGTACAACACACAGCTGGCCCTGGCGAACAAAATCATCTTTAATAAGTGGCGCGACGCCTTGGGCGGCAACTTGCGCTGCATCGTGAGCGGCGGCGGTGCCTTGCAGCCGCGCTTAGCGCGCGTGTTCTGGGCCGCTGGTATTCGGGTGATGGAGGGCTACGGGCTGACGGAAACTTCGCCCGTGATTGCGGTGGGCGGCTACGAGCCCGAAAACAACATGATTGGTACCGTGGGGCCGATTATTGACAACGTTGAGGTCAAGATTGCGAGCGACGGCGAGATTCTTACTAAGTCGGCCTCGGTAATGAAGGGCTACTACAACAAGCCCGACCTCACGGCCAAGGAGTTCGACGAGGAAGGCTGGTTCCACACCGGCGACATTGGCGAACTGGTGAATGGCAAGTTCTTAAAAATCACCGACCGCAAGAAGGAAATGTTCAAGACCTCGGGCGGCAAGTACATTGCCCCGCAGGTTATTGAGGGCAAGCTGAAAGAAGACCCGCTCATCGAGCAAGCCATGGTGGTGGGCGCCGACCAGAAGTTTCCTTCGGCCTTGGTCATCCCCTCATTTGCCGACCTAAAAGGCTGGTGCAAGCGCAACGACGTTGACTGCAACTGCTCCAACGAGGAACTGATTAAGAACGAGAAGGTAGTGGACCTCTACGAGGACCTGGTGAAGAAGTACAACAAGAGCTTCGCGCAATGGGAGCAGGTGAAGCGCATTGTGCTGCTGCCGGAGCTGTGGAGCGTGGAGACTGGCGAACTAACGCCTACCATGAAGGTGAAGCGCAAGGTCATCACCGAGAACAACAAAGACTTGATAGAGGGCCTGTACCATCACGCCGAGAAGCGGTAGGAGTAAGAAGAGGTAGGGAGTGAGAAGCTTGAAGCCGAAGGATTGGGTTATACCTTTATGGCAAACTATCATTTCTTATTTCTTTTTAATGAAACACTCTCTACTCTTTGTGTCTGCCATCTGTGTGGGAACATTGCTTAATGGCTGTAAAGGCAAAGACGGCGACCCCGGACCCGCAGGTCCGGCCGGACCAAGCCTCACCGGTGGCATCGTAGGCTTCATGGATACCATGGACGAATTTGGTGTCACACAGGCAAAAAATGGAGTAACGGTGACTTTGGAGAACGTCACACCTGCCGTCACGGTTACTACCGATGCCAGCGGCCGTTACGAACTGGCCAATGTAAAAAGTGGTACCTACACCATGGTATATACCAAGCCCGGCTATGGTACCATCAAGGTGCAAGGCTACCCGCACGTTGGTGGCAGCCAGCCCAGTTTTCTTTACACGCGCCAGCTTATGGGCGTTTCGGGTACCACGGTTACCTCGACAGCGGTAGGTCCGATTCAAGGCACGGGAGCAAACCGGTATCGTCTGATAACGGCCGCTCTTGCCAATCCTAGCCAGTCCATAAACCGGGGGCTTCGTGCCCACATGTTCCTTGGGACTTCGGCCACCGTCACCTCAGCAACCGGGGTTAGCTACTTTAGCGGCTCTTCGAATGGCTCTACCAGTGATTTCTATATGGAAGGCCCGGCTCTTAATCAGCAGGGCTTCGCCAGCGGCTCAACCGTATATGCTATCATTTACGGTGCTCCTTACGGATACGGAGAAGACAGCTACACCGACATCATGACGGGTCGCCGGGTATACACTTGCCTGAACCCGAACGGTACGCGCGTGGTGTCGTTCATTGTACCCTAGTTTGGGTATTAGGATTTGCTGTATTTGAAAAAAGTCGTCTGAATTTTCAGACGGCTTTTTTTGTTATAAATGTTATGCAAGCCTAACAAATTATTCGTAAGTTTACCGCTCTTACAGCCCGCTTATGAAACCCGAAGAAACCGTAGACTACAACATTAAAGTGGCCTGGCACGCGATTTCGCGGATGTATAACACCCAGGCGGCGCAAAACGACATCACTACCAGCATCGGCTTCGTGTTGTTGAACATCGACCAGGAGAAGGGCACGCCGGCCACCAAAATTGCGCCGCTGCTCGGCCTCGAAACCCGCAGCCTCACCCGCATTTTGCGAAGCATGGAGGAAAAGGGCCTCATCTACAAGCAGGCCGACTCGGTGGACAAACGCTCGGTGCGCATTTTCCTCACGCCGCTTGGCTTGGAGAAAAAGGAAGTGTCGCGGCAGACCGTGCGCCACTTCAACCTGAAAATGCGGGAAAAAATCTCGCAGAGCCAGCTTGACAACTTCTTCAAAGTGGCCGCCCAGATTACGGGCATGATTGAGGGCAAGACCCTCTTCGAAGACTTTGTGCTGAAACCCTTGCGGCAGGAGCCCTCGGCAGCCTAAAAGCAGGCGGCGAACGGCTTTTGCCACCCCACTTCATTTCTTTCCCACCCCTTCACCCCATCAGAGGATGAATAGAACCATCAAGAAAGTTGCCGTGCTCGGTTCCGGCGTCATGGGCTCGCGCATTGCCTGCCACTTCGCCAACATTGGCGTGCAGGTGCTCTTGCTCGACATCGCGCCGAAAGAATTGCTGCCCGACGAAGAGAAAAAAGGCTTGAAGCTAGACGCGCCAGCGGTGAAAAACCGCTTGGTGAACGCCGCGCTGCAAGCCGCCATCACTTCCAACCCGTCGCCGCTCTACCGCAAGGCCGACGCCAGCCGCATCAAGACCGGCAACTTCGACGACAACCTGAAGGAAATTGCGGGCTGCGACTGGACCATTGAAGTGGTTGTGGAGCGCCTCGACATCAAAAAGAGCCTGTTTGAGCGCGTGGAGCAATTCCGCAAGCCCGGCACGCTCATCACCAGCAACACGAGCGGCATCCCAATTCACTTGATGACGGAAGGTCGCTCCGACGATTTCAAGAAGCATTTCTGCGGCACGCACTTCTTCAACCCGCCGCGCTACCTGAAGCTGCTCGAAATCATCCCGACGCCGGACACCGACCCGGCCATCGTGGATTTCCTGCTGCATTACGGCGACCTGTACCTGGGCAAAACCACGGTACTGGCCAAGGACACCCCGGCGTTCATCGCCAACCGGGTGGGCGTGTTCGCCATCATGGACGTGCTGCGCATCATGCAGGAGCTGGGCCTGACGGTGGAGGAAGTGGACAAGCTCACCGGCCCGGTAATTGGCCACGCCAAGTCGGCCACCTTCCGCACTTCCGACGTGGTAGGCCTTGATACCTTGATGAACGTGGCCAATGGCCTGGCCCAGGGCCTGCCAAACGACGAAGCCAAGGACGTATTCCAGCTGCCCGATTTCCTCAAGAAAATGGGCGAGAACAAGTGGCTGGGCGACAAAACCGGCCAGGGATTCTACAAGAAAGTAAAAGGCGAAGGCGGCAAGTCGGAAATTCAGGCGCTGGACCTTGCTACGCTGGAATACAAGCCCAGCGCCAAGGTGAAGTTCACGACGTTGGAGCTAACGAAGAGCATGGATACCCTGGCGCCGCGCTTTGCGGTGCTGGTAACGGGTAAGGACAAAGCCGGCGAATTCTACCGCAAGAGCTTCGGCAGCCTGTTTGCCTACGTGACCAACCGCGTGCCCGAAATCACCGACGCGCTCTACAAGATTGACGACGCCCTCCGCGCCGGTTTCGGCTGGGAAATGGGGCCGTTTGAAACCTGGGACGCCATGGGTGTGCAAAAAGGCATCGAGCTGATGCAAGCCGAAGGCAAGCAGCCCGCTGCCTGGGTTACTGAAATGCTGGCCGCCGGCCACACCACGTTCTACAAAGTAAACGCGGCCGGCAGTAAGGAATACTACGACGCCGAGACCAAGAGCTACCAGCCCATCCGCGGCGTGGAGAATTTCATCATTCTTGACAACCTGCGGACCACCGGCAAGGTGCTGTGGAAAAACGCTGGCGCCTCAATCATCGACCTCGGCGATGGCATCCTGAACGTGGAGTTCCATTCCAAGATGAACTCGCTGGGGCAGGACGTTATCGAAGGCGTGCTGCGCGGCGTTGACATGGCTGAAGCCGGCTACCGCGGCCTCGTGATTGGCAACGACGCGCCGAACTTCTCGGCCGGCGCTAACCTGGGCTTGGTGTACATGCAGGCGCTCGAGCAGGAGTTTGAGGAGCTGAACATGATGATTGCGCAGTTCCAGAACGCCATGATGCGCATGCGCTACAGCAGCATTCCGGTGGTGGGCGCCCCGCACGGCCTCGCGCTGGGCGGCGGTTGCGAAATCAACCTGCACTGCGACCGGGTGGTGGCCGCGGCCGAAACCTATATGGGCCTCGTTGAATTCGGCGTGGGCCTGATTCCGGCCGGCGGCGGTACCAAGGAAATGACCTTGCGCACGGCGGCCAAGTACGAAGAAGGCGAGCCCGAGCTCAACCTGATTCGCAATACCTACATGACTATCAGCACGGCCAAAGTTTCGACGTCGGCCGCTGAGGCGTTCGACCTTGGCTTCATGCGCCGCGGCGACGAGATTGTGGTGAACAGCAACCGCGTGATTGCCGCCGCCAAAGCCGCCGCCCTCGACCTGGCCGATGCCGGCTACACCCAGCCGATGCCGAAAACCAACATCAAAGTGCACGGCAAGGGCGCGCTGGCCATGTTCAAAACCGGCGTGTACGCCATGCAGCAGGGCAACTACATCTCGACGCACGACCAGCTCATTGCCGACAAACTGGCTTACGTGATGTGCGGCGGCGACCTCTCGTCGCCCACGGAAGTGAGCGAGCAGTACCTGCTGGATTTGGAGCGCGAAGCCTTCCTCAGCCTCTGCGGCGAGCGCAAGACGCTGGAGCGCATCCAGAGCATCCTGACCACCGGCAAGCCGCTGCGCAACTAATCATTTGTCATGCTAACAAAGGCGGCATCTTATCACAGCCGCTTTTGTTAGCGTTTTAACAACCCCCAGCAGCGCCGGCGTGATAAGGGCCTTCGCTGCACTCAGGATGACAATCAACTTAACATGTCTAACACTGCATATATCGTAGCCGGTTACCGCACGGCCGTGGGCAAAGCCACCCGCGGCGGTTTCCGCTTCACTCGGCCCGACGACCTCGCAGCCACCGTTATCAAGCACCTCGTGGCCCAAGTGCCGGCGCTTGACCCCGCGCGCATCGACGACGTACTGGTGGGCAATGCCGTGCCCGAAGCCGAGCAAGGCCTGCAAATGGGCCGCCTCATTTCGCTGCTGGCGTTGCCCATCAACGTGCCCGGCCTCATCGTGAACCGCTACTGCGGCTCCGGCGTGGAAACCATTGCCATGGCCGTGGGCAAAATCTCGGCCGGTATGGCCGACTGCATCATTGCCGGCGGCACCGAGAGCATGAGCATGGTGCCCACCGTGGGCTGGAAAACCGTGCCCAACTACAACTTGGCCACCAAGCACCCCGACTACTACATGGGTATGGGCCTCACGGCCGAAGCCGTGGCCAACGACTACAAAATCAGCCGCCAGGACCAGGACGAATTCTCTTACAACTCGCACCAGAAGGCCATCAAGGCCATCGAAGGCGGCAAGTTTAAGAAGCAAATTGTGCCCGTGACTGTGGACGAAACCTACGTGGACCAGGCCACCGGCAAGAAGAAAACCCGCTCGTTCGTGGTGGATACCGACGAAGGTCCGCGCGCCGACACCTCGGTGGAAGCCCTCGCCAAACTGCGCCCCGTGTTCGCCGCCAACGGCACCGTGACAGCCGGCAACTCTTCCCAAACTTCCGACGGTGCTGCCTTCGTGCTGGTAATGTCGGAGCGCATGGTGAAAGAATTGAACCTGGAGCCCATTGCCCGCATGGTCAATTACGCTTCCGAAGGCGTTGACCCGCGCATCATGGGCATGGGCCCGATGGTGGCTGTGCCCAAAGTGCTGAAACAAGCCGGCATGAAGCTCGAGGACATCGATTTGATTGAAATGAACGAGGCGTTTGCCTCACAGTCCATCGCCGTGATGCGCGAACTGGACATGAACCCCGAAAAGCTGAACGTGAACGGCGGCGCCATTGCCTTGGGCCACCCCCTGGGCTGCTCCGGTGCCAAGCTCTCCATCCAGCTATTCGACGAGCTGCGCGAGCGCGGCCAGAAGTACGGCATGGTCACTGCCTGCGTGGGCGGCGGCCAAGGCGTGGCCGGTATTTACGAGTTGCTAAAGTAGCCAAGGCAGTTATCGGCGAAAGAAAGCCCCGCTCACCCGGGGTTTTCTTTCGCCGATATAGTAGGCGTGCCTAACATTTTTTCTTATATTGCAACACTAAAACCGCTGGCTCATTGTTTGTCTAAATAGTAGGCTAGCCTAACAATTTTTAATCTTAATCCCCACCTTAACCGTCATGGAAGTAACGCAGCAAGCCAGCCTGAAGGGCGGCGAATTCATCATTAAACCGACGGATGCGCAGAGCGTCTTCACGCCGGCTGATTTCACCGAGGAGCAGAATTACATGCACCAAACCTGCCTGGATTTCGTGCAGGCTGAAGTGCACCCGCTGCTCGAGCGCCTCGACAACCACGAGGAGGGCCTGATGCGCGGCCTGATGGAAAAGGCTGGTCAACTCGGCCTGTTTGGGGTGAGCGTGCCCGAGCAATTCGGCGGCCTCGACATGGATTTCCCCACGGCCCTGCGCGTGACCGAAGGCGTGGGCGGCGGCCACTCGTTCCCCGTAGCGTTTGCGGCCCACACGGGCATTGCCCTGCTGCCTATTCTGTATTTCGGCAACGACGAGCAGAAGGCCAAGTACCTGCCCGGCCTCACCAGTGGCGAGCTGATGGGTGCTTACTGCCTCACCGAGCCCGGCTCCGGTTCCGACGCCCTGGGCGCCAAAACCAAAGCTGTGCTCAACGCCGAAGGCACGCACTACGTGCTGAATGGCCAGAAAATGTGGATTACGAACGCCGGTTTTGCCGACGTATTCATCGTGTTTGCCCAGATTGACGGCGACAAGTTCACCGGTTTCATCGTGGAGAAAAACACGCCCGGCCTGAGCCTTGGCAACGAGGAGCACAAGATGGGCATCAAGGGCAGCAGCACGCGTCAGGTGTTCCTGGCTGATGCCTTGGTGCCGAAAGAGAACGTGCTGGGCGAGATTGGCAAAGGCCACCTCATCGCCTTCAACGTGCTGAACATCGGTCGCATCAAGCTGGCCGCTGCCTGCTTGGGCGCAGCTAAAATGGCGGCTACGTTGAGCGTGAAGTATGCCAACGAGCGGGTGCAGTTCAAACTGCCCATCTCCAAGTTTGGCGCCATTCGGCACAAGCTGGCGCAGCAGGCCGTGCGTCTCTACGCTGTCGAGTCGGCTATTTACCGCGCGGGCTCCGACATCTACCGCATGGAGCAGCAACTCATGGCGGAGGGCAAAGGCTCGAACGAGGCCTTGCTAGGCGCTGCCCGCGAGTTTGCCGTGGAGTGCGCCATTCTGAAAGTGGAAGGCTCGGAAGTGCTTGATTATGTAGTGGACGAAGGCGTGCAGGTGTACGGTGGCTACGGCTTCTCGGCCGACTACCCCATGGACCGTGCCTACCGCGACTCACGCATCAACCGCATTTTCGAAGGCACCAACGAAATCAACCGCCTCCTGGCCGTTGACATGATTTTGAAGAAAGGCCTGAAAGGTGAAATCGACCTGATGGGCCCGGCCCAGGCGGTGCAGCAAGAGCTGCTGAGCATCCCCAGCCTGAGCCAGGACGAGGCCACCGGCCTGTTCAGCAAGGAGTACAAGACCATTGCCAACCTGAAGAAGGCGGTGCTCATGGTTGCTGGTTCGGCTGTGCAGAAGTTTACTGCCACCCTCGCCAAGGAGCAGGAGTTGTTGATGAACATCGCCGACATGGCCATCAAGGTGTACATCGCCGAGAGCACCCTGTTGCGCGTGGAGAAGGAAGCCGCGGCCAAGGGCGAAGAAGTCCTGGCTGCCGAGATTGACATTGCCCGCGTGTACCTAGCCGATGCCGTGGACATTGTGGAGAAGGCCGGCAAAGACGCCGTTGGCAGCATGGCCGAGGGCGACGAGCAGCGCCTGTTGCTCATGGGCCTGAAGCGCTTCACCAAGACCGAGCTGTTGAACGTGAAGGAATCGCGCCGCCGCATCGCCGCCAAGCTGATTGAAGCCAACGAGTACAGCTTCTAATCCACCTTTTGGTCTAGTAAACAAGAAAGCCGCTCCCGACTGGGAGCGGCTTTCTTGTTTTTAGGACAGTCCAGAGGCTACTTCACTACCACCTTTTCCAGCTGCAACGCGGCCGATTTTTTGCTCGGTCGGCTCACGGCGATGATGGTTTTCTCGTTGAGCCAGCCCGTAAAGTCTTTCACGTAAGCCAATTGCTGGTCGGCCGCCACGTTTAGCTTGAGGCGTTCGGGAGCGCCTACCACGCCGGTTTGCGCATTGATGCGGCGCAGGTAGAGGTCCGATTTTTTGTCAATGCTTTCGAGGGTAACCAGCTGGATGGTGTTGCCGAACACCGCCGCCCGGAAACCAATGCCGGTGAAACTGTCCACGGCCGGCGCAACTTGGTTTTTGGCCACAATGCTGTGCCAGGTGGGCTGGCCGTATTCGTTGTAGCCGAACACGTGCAGCTCACGGGCGTGTACGGGCGATTCGCTGCCGCCTTCCTCAAAATGCCGCTCGGCAATCACCACCAGTTGCTTCTCGGGCGTGAGCAGCAACTCGCCCAGATATACATCCTGCAGCTGTTTCACGTCCACGCCACTGGCTTTGCTTACTTCGGCCAGGTAGGCAGGCGTGAAGCGAAACTCCGGCGAGAACTTCATGTCGCCGGCGCCGCTAAAGTCGTATTTCACCACCTTCAGGCTGTAGTATTCTCCGCTCACGTAGTCGGCGCACAGCGCGGCGGCGTACAGGCTGCCATCGTTGAGCACGGTGAAGCGGGCATCGCGGATGGTGACGGCCTTGCCGCCAAAAGTGCCGCCCACGGGCACTCCCAGGACTTTAATTTCGGGAGAATTGTCGGCGGTGTAGCGGCGCACGGTCAGCTTCTTCATGCCGTCGCTAACCATTGTCACGTACTGCGTGCCGTCGTTGGCCACGTGCACGGTCGGGGAGAAGAAGTCGCCCTGGTCGCGGAAATTGTAGGCCTTCTGTTGCAGCTGATTCAAGTTCTGGTCGAACAGCGTGGACGCAATGCTTACCACCTGCTGCCCGCGGGTGAGGTAGCGAAACGCCAGCAGCCGCGACCCATCGGGCGAGATGGAAACGCTGGGACGCCGGTCGCGGGGTGCCACCGCCATCACCATTTTAGCCGGGCTGCGCTGGCCGTTTTGCATGTTCACGGCCACCACGCTAAGGTTTTGGCCGCCATCGTCTTTGTGATGCAGCACCACCAAGGCTTGCTGCGGGCCCCGCCCGAAGGCTTCCAACGTTTCGCCTGGGTTGATGGGAATGGTGGTGCTCCATTGCTTTTTCAACTCGACGTCGTAGCGCTCCACGGAGTAGCCGCCTGCGCTTTGGTGCGCCAGAATCACAAACCCCGAACCATCGGCCAGGGGCAGCGTCTTGCGCGGCACGCGCATGTCGTACCGGTCGGGCCCTTGCTCCGGCAGGTAGCTAAAAGGGGCGGACTTTACTTTTTGAGCCATCACCGGGGCTGCGCTGCCCGTCAGCATCCATCCCGTCAATCCAATCAGCAATGCTCTATGCAACATATAAGGTGGCTAAGGTTGAAAATAAACACAGGTTTCGGCCCAATGGCCTGGCCAAAAGTACCGCCCGCAGGCTGCATTGGCCCACTTTGGCCAGCTTGTAGCTCAGCCAACAGGTGGAGCTAACAAAAAAATGTTCTAAGCATAACACTAATAGGGTCACTTCCGTACAGGGACACCGTTTACTTCGTGTCGGCTCCCGGAAGCCCCAAATCAGCAACCTGGATTAGACAGAAATAGGGACAATTCAACGTGCGTCAGCGGCCTTTAAACGTCTGGTTTCACGATTTCAACCAACACCTACCCACTTAGCCTGCATATAGGCTTACCTTTGCACCCGCATTACGTTATACTAGCATGAAATCATTACTCAAGTTTAGTCTCTTGTCTGCCCTGATTATCAGCGGCAAACTCACCAAACAGGCCGCTCCGGTGGCCGTGGCCCAGACCGTAGAGACTACTACCATCCCCGATACTTCGGTTGTATTTGTTCATCACATGCTGCCCAACGAAACGGTAAAGCCTGTTCGACAGCAAAGCCAGACTCGGCAGAGCAATCCATCGTTTGTCTCCCAAATGTTTTAGGTTAAAGCAACGACTTGCAAGTAAGTCGTTTTTTTTTGCCCTAGAAAAACCAGGACCATCCTTAACTGATTCGGCTCCAATTGACGGCCGTGGCCGGCAGGCTCTCAATGTGCCGACGGATGTTGGCGTTGTCTGGGTGCACTAAGTCGGGGTCTTCTGTCAGCAGGGTTTGCGCGGCGGCTCGGCTCTCGCTCAGAATGCGGCCGTCTTTGGCCAGGTCGGCAATGAGCAAGTCCAGCACTCCGCTTTGCTGAGTGCCCATGAGGTCGCCCGGGCCGCGCAGCTTCAGGTCGATGTCGGCTATTTCGAACCCGTTGTTGGTGCGGACCATGGTTTCCAGGCGGGTGCGGGCGTCTTTGCTTAGCTTGAAGCCCGTCATCAGGATGCAGTAGCTCTGGTCGGCGCCCCGGCCCACCCGGCCACGGAGCTGGTGCAGCTGCGAAAGCCCAAACCGCTCGGCCGACTCAATGACCATTACGGAGGCGTTGGGCACGTTCACGCCGACTTCGATAACGGTGGTTGCCACCATAATCTGGGTTTCACGCTTGATGAAGCGCTGCATCTCGAAATCCTTCTCCTCCGCCTTCATGCGCCCGTGCACAATGCTGATTTGGAACTCCGGAAAGGCGCGGGATACGCTTTCGTAGCCGTCGGTTAGGTCTTTGTAGTCCATCGTTTCCGACTCCTCAATCAGCGGGTACACGATGTAAACCTGCCGGCCCAGCTTGACTTGGTCGCGAATGAACTCGAACACTTTCAGGCGGTTGGCGTCGTATCGGTGCACGGTCACGATGGGTTTCCGGCCGGCGGGTAGCTCGTCAATCACGCTCACGTCGAGGTCGCCATATAGCGTCATGGCCAGGGTGCGCGGGATGGGCGTGGCCGTCATCACCAGCACGTGGGGGATGATGTGTGGGTTTTTCTGCCACAGCTTCGAGCGCTGAGCCACCCCAAAACGGTGTTGCTCGTCCATGATGGTGAGGCCCAGGTTGCGGAACTGCACCACGTCTTCTAGCAAAGCGTGGGTGCCCACCAGCATGTGCATGGTGCCGTTGCGCAGGGCTTCGTGCAACACGCGCCGTTCGGCCGTGCGGGTACTGCCCGTGAGTTTGCCAATGCTGATGCCCAACTCGTCGGCATACACTTTCAAACCGGTGTAATGCTGGTCGGCCAGAATTTCGGTGGGGGCCATGATGCAGCTTTGGGCGCCGTTGTCGGCCGCCATCAGCATGGCAATGAAGGCCACAATGGTTTTGCCCGAGCCCACGTCGCCTTGCAGCAGGCGGTTCATCTGCCGCCCAGTGCAAAAATCCTTATAAATGTCATGGATAACGCGTTTTTGCGCGCCGGTTAGGTCAAACGTCAGATGGTTTTTGTAAAAGTCCACTAGAGTTGGGACTTCTTTAAAAATCTGACCCGCGAGCGTCACTTTGCGCTGGTCGCGCTGCCGTAGCAGCTTGAGTTGCACGTAAAACAGCTCTTCAAACTTCAGGCGGAACTTGGCTGCGGCTAGTAGCTCGGGGCTTTGCGGGAAGTGAATCTGTTGCAGCGCCTGGGCCTTGCTCATCAGGCCGTAGTGCTCTACGAGTGCCGGCGACAACGACTCCGTGATGTGAGACTGGGCTAGCTTCAGCAGCTCGGCCACCATCCGCATGATGGCTTTGCTGTCGACGCGGTGATAATTCTTGAGCTTCTCCGACGTGTTGTATACCGGCTGCAGGAAGCTTTGGCCCGGTTTGGCTTCGGTTACTTCCTCCAGTTCCGGGTGGGCCATCTGTGGCCGGCCGTTGAACATGGTGGGCTTGCCGAAAACGATGTATTCCTGATTATTTTTGGTGTATTGCTGCACCCACTTCACGCCCTTGAACCACACCACTTCCAGCTCGCCGGTGCCGTCGCCCACCTTGGCCACCAGGCGCTGCTTGGGGCCTTCGCCAATTAATTCTTTGCCGCGCAGCAGGCCCTTTACTTGCACGTAAGGCAAGTCGTCGTGCAAATCGGCAATGCTATACACCTGCGTCCGGTCCAGGTAACGGAAAGGGTAGCGCTGAATCAGGTCCCCGTAGGTGAACAGCCCCAACTCCTTGCCCAGCAACTGTGCGCGCTGGGTACTGCCCACCGTGCGCAAAAACTCCAGCCGGGTATTGAAGAAATTACTCATTCTTCGTCCCTACTTATACTTCAGCGTGTTAATCATGCGTACCATGTCGGTTTTCACGTATTCAATCACGGGCGCCAGCGAGTCGTTGGCCGTGGCCGTTTTGAAGTACAGGGCCCCGCGCAGGAAGTGCTTGGTGCTATCGGTGGTGTAGAACTGAAACTGGCTGGGCACCTCGCCCTGCAGTTCAAACACCGAAGCCCGAATGCCGCTGGGCGTCTTCAAAATGCGCTCATCAATGGCCGTGGCCTTGATTTCGTGCTTGCCCGTCAGTTTGCGGGCGTCCTCCATCATCTTGTTGTACAGGCGCCGGTCGCGCTGCACGTCCATGTAGGTAATCTGCACGTTGGCGTTCAGCTTGGGGTAGTACACGTTCAGCCAGTGCGGCTGCGCCATGTACGAAGAGTCCCGCTTTATCACCGCTTCCTTTGAGTATTCGAAAGAATAAGGATGGCCGCCGGGCAGTTGCTGGTAGCTGTGCTTCGGCAAATCGATGCGGTTGTAGCCTTTGGGCTTGGGCGTAAAATCCGGCGCCGACGAGCAGCCCGCCAGCAACCCAACTCCCACCATCAGCCCAAGTGTTATTCTCAGTATCGACACCACGTAGTTTATGCTTAAAAATGACAACGCGGCCACTGGCTGCGCCTCACGGGACCAAAGGTAACCGGTGGCCCGTGCCGGTGGCAACGAAAAAAGCCCCGGTCAAGTGCCGGGGCTTTGGGTATTCGTTTCAATACTGGGCTAAAAAGGCAGCTGGTCTAGCTCCGGCTCTTGGCGAAACGTCTGCTGAGCTTCGGGCGCGGCCGCGTCATTAGCCGGGCCGCTTCCCTGCGGACGGCCGCCCAGCATCGAAATTTCATCGGCGATGATTTCGGTGATGTAGCGCGTCTGCTGGTCCTTGTCCTGGTACTGACGGGTACGCAGCTTGCCTTCAATGTAGACTTGTTGGCCCTTTTTCAAAAACTTGTCGGCCATGTCGGCCAAGCCGCGCCAGGCCGAGATGTTGTGCCACTCGGTGCGTTCCACCCGGGTGCCTTGCTTGTCTTTGTAATACTCGTTGGTGGCGAGGGTGAAGTGAGCCACGCTCACGCCGCCTTCCAAATGGCGCACTTCGGGGTCTTTGCCCAGGTTGCCTACCAAAATCACCTTGTTCACTCCGGCCATATTATTGCACGTTAGGAAATACAGAATCAAAAAAGCCACCCGGCTTTTCCTTGCCTTAAAGATACGGAGACGAATTTAAGTTAGCTAATATTTTGCTAAAATTATCGGCAATAATTTCTAATTAGAATGGCAAGCCGTACTCACAAGTATTGGCCACAGTAATTAGCAATGAGCTTGGGCTTCGGCAGAGCCTCTATTTCGTCAACCGAATACGCCCGCAAGCCTAAGTCGCGCAGCGTAGCTTCGGGCAACGGTTGCGTTAGGGACATGGGGTGAAACCGCGCTTCTAGTTTCTGATGGCTCAGCACGTGGCGGTAAGCGGACGTTGGCTCGGCGGCTTGGCTGGTATCTAGCTCTGCGCCCAGGGCGTCGAGGTGGCGCACCAGTTCCGCCGGAGGCAGGTCCGGCACCAACGTCTCCGCCATCGCAAAATCGTAGAGCCCCTGCCAGATGTCCTTCTCCCGGCGCTCGCGCAGATAAGTCTGCTGGCCATGCCGCAACACGAAGTAGTGGAAGTAGCGCGTTCGCGAGGCTTTGGCCTTGCTCTTCACCGGCAGCAATGCCACTTCGCCATGTTGGAACGCCCAGCACTGGCTTTGCAATGGGCAAAACAAGCAATCAGGCTTGGCCGGCGTGCATTGAATGGCCCCAAACTCCATGATGGCTTGGTTGAAGTCGGCTGGTGCAGTAGCCGGAATGTGCTGGTCGGCCACCGCCTGGAACTCCTTGCGCGAGCTGGGGGCGGCAATGTCGGAATGCAAACCAAAAATGCGGGCCAATACACGGTACACGTTGCCGTCGAGCACCGCAACGGCCTCATCAAAAGCAAAAGAGGCAATGGCTGCCGCAGTGTAGGGCCCCACGCCGCGCAGTTTCAGCAAGCCGGCGTAGTTGTTGGGAAATTGCCCACCGTATTCGGCCACCACTTGCTGGGCGGTGTGGTGCATGTTGCGGGCCCGGGAGTAGTAGCCCAATCCTTGCCAGTAGCGCAACACTTCGGCCTCGGGCGCAGCCGCCAACTCTTGAACCGTGGGGTACGCCGCCAGAAAAGTTTCGTAGTAGGGAAGGCCCTGTGCCACCCGGGTTTGCTGCAGGATGACCTCCGACAGCCAAATAGCGTATGGGTCACGAGTGTGGCGCCACGGCAAGTCGCGATGATGGCGCGGATACCAAGCCAGCAACGCCGCCGCTAGAAAGGAAGAATTTGTCAAAATTTTGAAAGAGAATAATTTGGACCAGGGAGTTGTTTAGACGCTCAGGTTGGTAAAACAAAAAAAGGGGACTACCTTTGTGGCCCCAATTCAAGGGCGAACCGCCTACCGGGCAAGGGCTTACGCTGGAATCTGGGATTTTTTGCCTAAAAATGTATTTTTTTTCAACCACCTAAGTACCATACCAACGTGACTAAAGCTGAGGTAATCGCCGAAATCTCCACGAAGACCGGCATCGAGAAAGCAGATGTATTGATGACTGTTGAGGCTTTCTTCAAAGTCGTGAAAGATTCCATGACGGAAGGCAACAACATTTATGTGCGCGGCTTTGGCTCGTTCGTGAACAAGAAGCGCGCCCGTAAAGTAGCCCGCAACATCTCGAAAAACACGTCGCTCATCATCGAAGAGCACTATATCCCGAGCTTCAAGCCGTCGAAAACTTTCGTGGCAAAAATCAAGAACAGCAAGAAGGTTAAAGCCGTTTCGGCCAAAGCCTAAGTTTTTTGGTGGGGCGTGCTACGAATTCGGTTGTTTGATTGTTAACTGCCAAATGCGTCCCATCAACTAACACGTTACCGGCCGCGCCGCCGGTGTCTTTTCCGCGAGGGGAAGCCCGGCGGCCGGTTTTTTTCAGCCCATGGCTACTACCCGTCCAGCTTCTCATCAATTGGTTGTCCTTGCCGGTGCCCTTGCACTGGTCGGGGCGTTGTTTGTGTTGCCCAAAGGCATTGTAAAGCCGAAAGAAAGCCGCTCGGAACTGAGCAGCGACGCCGCCAAAACGGCCAACCGCGACGGCGGCGGACCCAATACCAACGGCTCCAAAACCGAAGCGTCGTCGGGCCCAGTGCCCGCTACCGCCACCGATAACGGCGGTGCCCACTCCGACGACGATGGCCACGACCACAGCGCTTCGGCTCCGGCCGCCGCGCCCCACACCACGGCCACTCCCGCCCAACGGCAGGAACTGACACGGTTGCTGGCCGAGTACAAGGCTGCCCCCGACGCCGCTACCCGCGCCACGGTGGCCACCACCTTGGCCCGTCGCTACGACGGCGTGGAGCGGTTCGACAGCGCCGGGTATTACCTGGAGCAGGTGGCGTTGGCCCGCCCCAGTGCCCAAGCGTGGCAGCGGGCAGCGGATGCTTATTTTCAAGCGTTTAGCTTTGCAGCGTCGGACGAGCGGGTGAAACTGCTTGGCGGCAAAGCCCGGGAGTTGTACAGCAAGGTGTTGAAAACGGAGCCAGGCAACCTCGACGCCAAAACCAACCTCGGCATGGCTTACATGGCTTCCGAGGACCCCGTGCAGGGCGTAACGTTGCTGCGCGAAGTGCTGGAAGCGGACCCGCGCAATGAGAAGGCCCTGTATAACATGGGCATCTTGGCGGTGCAAAGCGACCAGTACGACAAAGCCGTGAAGCGTTTCCAGGATTTGGTGAAAGTCAATCCGAAAAACGTAAACGGCCAGTTTTACCTTGGCGTCACCTTAGCCCGTACCGGCGCCAAGGAAGAAGCCAAGGCCGCGTTCCTGGCAGCCAAAAGCCTCAGCAACGACCCGGCTCTGGCCGCTTCGGTTGAAGAAGAAATTGCCAAATTGAAATAGAATAGAAAATACCCAATCACCAACTTAACCCCCCAAGCATCATGCCCTGCGGTAAAAAAAGAAAGCGTCACAAGATTGCCACCCACAAGCGCAAGAAGCGCCTGCGCAAGAACCGCCACAAGAAGAAGTAAGCCTCACGGGGCGTAGCGGCGGCCAGCAGTTTTCCTAACGGGAAGGGAGCAAGCCGCCTATCTCTCACGTAGCCTCCTGGATGTGGCCACGCTGAGTGCTTTTCCCGTGGCTCGCGAGGGAAGCCAGAACCCATGGTTCTGGCTTCCCTTTGCCGGTTTCGGGGTAGTGCTATGTGGTGGATTCGAGGGGTTACCCTAACTAAATCAACGCTTTGAGTAATGAATTAGTCATTAATTCTACTCAGGAAGGCGAGCGGATTGCGTTGTTGCAAGACAAACGGTTGATAGAATACCACTTCGACCGCAACGACACCAACTACTCAGTAGGCGACATCTTCCTGGGCACCGTGAAAAAGGTGATGCCCGGCTTGAATGCGGCTTTTGTGGACATCGGCTACGAAAAAGACGCATTTCTGCATTACGGCGACCTCGGCGAGCAGTACAACTCTTTCACGAAGTGGGCCCGGACGGTGCAAAGTGGCCGCGCCACCACCTCCGGGCTCGAAAAATTCACGTTTGAGCCACCCCTCGAAAAAGTGGGCAAGGCCGAAAGCGTTTTTAAGAAAGGCCAACAGATTGTTGTCCAAATCATCAAGGAGCCCATTTCCACTAAAGGGCCCCGCGTAAGCACCGACATCTCGATGGCCGGGCGCTACCTCGTGCTGATGCCGTTTTCGAACACCATCAGCGTGAGCAAAAAAATCGTGAGCAAGGCGGAGCGCGACCGCCTCAAGCGGCTCATTGCCAGCATCAAGCCCGAAAACTTTGGCGTCATCATTCGCACCGTAGCGGAAGGGCGGGAAGTGGCCGAGCTCGACAAGGACATGCAGGACATGGTGGCCAAGTGGGAACAACTCTACACCACCCTGCGCACGGCCAAGCCGAACGACAAAGTGTTGGGCGAACTCGGCCGCACTTCGTCCATGGTCCGGGACATGCTGAACGAGTCATTCGACAGCATCATGGTGGATGCTCCGACGATGTACGAGGAGATGCGCGACTACCTCCAAAAGATTGCGCCCGACAAGCTGGGCTTGCTGAAGCTGCACAACTCGAAGATTAAAATCTTCGAGCAAACCGGCATCGAGAAGCAGCTGAAGACGCTGTTTGGCAAGACGGTGACGGTGCCGGGTGGCGGCTACCTCGTCATCGAGCACACCGAGGCCTTGCACGTAATCGACGTGAACTCGGGCAGCAAAAGCAACCAGGAAAACGACCAGGAAGCCACTGCCTTGATGATTAACATGTTGGCAGCCAAAGAAGTGGCCCGTCAGCTGCGCTTGCGCGACATGGGCGGCATCATCGTGGTTGACTTCATCGACATGCGTTCGGCCGAAAGCCGGAAGAAAGTGGAGGACACGGTGCGCGACGTGATGAAGGCCGACAAAGCCAAATTCACGGTGTTGCCCATCACCAAGTTTGGCCTGCTGCAAATCACCCGTCAGCGGGTGCGGCCCGCCGAGAACATTGTGACTGGCGAGGTGTGCCCCACCTGCGGCGGTACCGGCAAGATTTCGGCCTCCATCCAGGTCACGGACGACATCGACAACAGCATCGACGACTTGCTGGTGAACCAGAACCAGTCGGGCATCACGCTGTCGGTGCATCCGTTCCTGCACGCCTACTACACCAAAGGGCTGGTTTCGCGCCAAATGAAGTGGTACTTGAAGTACTACAAATGGGTGAAGGTGGTGAAAGACAGTAGTCTGGGTTTGACTGACTACCGCATTGAAGACGAGCGAGGCGAAGAAATTCAGCTTCGTTCATCGGCCGCTGCCATGAGCCGCCTGCAAGACCGTGAGGTCGAGATTGTGGACTGACGGCAAATGCACCATCAACAAAAAGCCCCGCCGTCTGCACGAATGCAAACGGCGGGGCTTTTTGTTGGGCCAGACGGGCTAACGTCCGGCTTAGAACTTCATGCCCAGGTCTAGGGCTACGCCGCTGTTTTTGATGGTTACGTCGTTAAAATTGCGGGTTTTCTCAAAGTACCGGTCGATGTCGACCAAACCCCGATTGTAGCGAATGCCGCCAAATACCTTCGTGTTTGTTCCTAGCTGATATTCAACACCTAAGCTGGCCAAGGCGTCGGCGTCGAAGAAGTAGACGTAGTCGCTGGCTTTGTTTTCCTCGCCCGTTGCTGGGTCGGTGTAAAACTTATTGCTGTTGATGCGGGTGCCAATGGGCACGTTCAGCGAGCCACCTACCTGGAAGTACAGACGCGTGGCTGGTGCAATCTCGTTTGTAAAAAGTTTGACGCTCAGCGGCAGTTCCAGGTATTGCATGCTGATGTCCTGTTTGGCATTGATGGCCGAGCCAGTGTTCGAAGCATCTTTATACGTAATGCTGCCGCCTTTACCGTTGAGGAGTAGGCCGGTGCTGAAAGCGTAGTTCTCGCCAAAGAAGTAATCCACCACCAAGCCGCCGCCGAAACTGAATTTGCTGCCGTCGCTGGCAAAACCGTAGTTGGCAGGTGACTCGGCCCGCAGGCTAGTGATGGATGGCGAAATTTTCAGGCCTATTTCAACCTGGGCCGAAGCAGTACCAATGGTGGCCCCAAGAGCAAACAGAGCAAGCAATAGTTTTTTCATACGATGCGAAAGGATGGATTGCGGACTGCCGACACGGAGTGGCGGCGGGTTTTGGCTAATTTTGTCCCAAAGTAACGCGCGTGAAAAAGAATAATTTTGCCTGGCGGCGCTGGCTGCCCCTGTTTATAGGTGTGAGCCTAGGCCTGCAGGCCTGCAAAAGCGGCCCCGCAGAGGGCTGCCGGGTCGATGCCGCGGCCGACGCCCCGGCCGTGGCCGTGCGCTTAAAACGGTTGGAACCCGCCTTCTTTCAAATAAAGACGGCCGCCGACGCCCAGCAGTTTATGGATGCCAACCCGGCGTTTGCCCGGTACTACCTGCAGCGCCAACCGGCCAACACCCAAGCGCTTGCAGCAGGCCTGACCGAGTTGGCCACCAACGCGGCGCTGCAGCAGCTCGGCCGGGAAACCACAGCGGCTTTTCCGGACAGCGCAGCACTGAGGCGGAATTTGGGCGAGATGTTTCGCCGGGTGCACCACTATTTTCCGGATTTCCAGGCACCCCCAGCCGTCACGTATGTGAGCGGTTTCCTGGCCAAAGATATTTATGTGAACGACAGCTTGCTGGTGCTTAGCCTCGACTGGTTTGCGGGCCCCAAGGCCAGCAAGCGGCCCGACCTGCCCCAGTACATGTTGCGCCGCTACACGCCAGCAGGGCTGCTGCCAATGCTGACGCAAAACGTGTCGACCAAATACAACCGCCACGAGCTGACGGCCAACACCACGCTCGATGCCATGGTGCACGCCGGCAAGGGCCTGTATTTCGCCAGCCTGATGCTGCCTTGCACGCCCGACTCGCTGCTGCTGGGCTACACCGCCCGCGAAATGCTGGGCCTGGAAGCGAACGAGGCCCGCGTATGGGGGCATTTTTTGGAAAAGAACCTGCTGTATTCTACTACGCCCTTTTTGGTGCAGAAGTACGTAGGCGAACGCCCCAACGTGCCCGAAATCGACAAGACGTGCCCGGGCCGGGTAGGGCAGTGGGTGGGCCTGCAAATCATCCGCAAGTACGTGGCCGAGCATCCGGAAGTGAGCCTGGGCCGCCTGATGGCCGAAAAGAATGCCCAGCGCATTCTGAACGACTCGCACTATCGGCCGAAAAGGGAATGAGTGAATGGGCGAATGCGTGACTGGGTGAATGCAGCACAACCATTCACCCAGTCACGCATTCGCCCATTCACTCATTGATGCCATGCACATTGCCGTCTTCAGCCAGTACCACACCAACCCCGATTGTCCGGCTACCAGCCGGCACTACACGCTGCTGGCGCACATTGCCAAAACGCACCGGGTTACGCTGCTGACCACTCCTGCCTGGAAACCCCAGCGGCTGACGCAGGAATTCCCGTGGGTGCCGGAAGGCGTGGAGATGCGGGAAGCCGCTGTGCCCTACGAAAACAAGATGGGTCCTGCCCGGCGGGCGTTGGCCTTTGCCCAATACGCGGCGTGGGCGGTACGGGAAGGGCTGCGCATTGACAAGCCGGACGTTATTTGGGGCATTAGCACGCCGCTGACGGCGGCTTGGGCGGCGGCGCAGGTGGCGCGGTGGCGCAAGGTGCCGTGGGTGTTTGAGGTGCAGGATTTGTGGCCTTCTTTCCCTATTGCCATGGGAGCGGTGCCTACCGGGCTGGCTCGCCGGCAACTTTATCAACTAGAGAAGCGGCTGTACCAAAGCGCCCGGCACATTCTGCCGCTTTCGCCCGACATGGCTCGCTATGTGACGGACCTAGGCATTGCAAGAGCCAAAGTAACAACTGTTCTAAACGGGACTGATTTGGATTTAGCGGCACGCGCTACTCCAGCGGAGGCGCAGCTGCGGCGCTCACAAGGACTGGAAGGCAAACAGGTGGTGCTCTACGCAGGCACCTTCGGGCGAGCCAATGACATTCCGACCTTGCTGGCAGCGGCCGAGGCAATGGCTGCAACCGCGACTGACGCGGTGTGGCTTTTTCTGGGGCACGGTTTTCATGAGCCGTTGATTGCGGCGGCAGCGGCGCGGTGGCCGGGCCGTATTCGGCTGGTAGGCGGCCAGGCCCGGCACGAGGTGTTCACGTGGTTTGCATTGGCCGACGTGTCGGTGGTGTCGTTTCTGGCACTGCCGGTGCTGGACTCAAACTCTCCGGCTAAGCTGTACGATTCGCTGGCTGTGGGCACGCCGGTCATCGTCACCAACCAAGGATGGACCAAAGAGCTGGTGGAGCGGCACGGCTGCGGGTGGTACGTGCCAGCCGGCAACGCTGAAGCGTTGGTCACGCAAGTGCACCAAGTGTTGGCTCAGCCTGACTTGCGGAATGAAGCGGGCCACAAAGGGCGTCAGCTGGCGGCGGCAGAATTTGACCGGCAGCAATTGGCAGGAGTTGTGCAGCGGGTTTTAGAAGCGGCTCAAGTAACTGCATGACTTTTGTACCAAGTCACTTGTGCTTTGTGCGGCTTTGTGCTCCAAATGGAACTCTGTGTGCTGAAAAACCCGAGTATGAGCTTGTAAGCGGAGTGGTGGGCTAATTTTCCGGAATCGGCTCGTAAGCCTTTTCCTTGCCGAAGTGCTTTTCGAAATAGGCGCAGCTAGGCGCTAGCGGGCAAATAGTGCACTTGGGCGAGCGAGCCACGCAGATGTAGCGCCCATGCAAAATCAGCCAGTGGTGAGCCTTATTGATGTATTCCTCCGGAATGTAGCGCACCAGGGCCTTTTCCACAGCTAGCGGGGTGGTAGCCGTTTTGGGCACGAGGCCAATGCGGTGCGACACCCGGAATACGTGGGTGTCGACGGCCATGGCGGGCAGGTTGTAGATGACCGACGCCACCACGTTGGCGGTTTTGCGGCCCACGCCGGGCAGACGTTGCAGCTCTTCAATCTGGCTGGGCACTTCGCCCGCAAACTCCTCGGTGAGCATGCGGCCCAGGCCGGCCAGGTGCTTGGCCTTGTTGTTGGGGTAGGAGACGCTGCGGATGAAGGGAAAAATGTCGTCGGCAGTGGCCATGCCGAGGTGGGCGGCGGTTGGGAACTGCGCCAGCAGGGCCGGCATCACTTGGTTCACGCGCTTGTCGGTGCACTGGGCGCTCAGCACCACCGCCACAATCAACTCGTAAGGGTTGTTATACGCCAACTCGGTCTTGGGCTCCGGAAAGTTGGTCGTGAAGTAATCGAGGAAGTATCGGAATCGGTCGGCGCGGCGCATGAGCAGGGACAGGATGCAGGAGGGCAAAAATAAGAACGGCCACGCCGAACGCAGGGAAGCCCCTCTGCCGCGCAAGTAATCTATGTACTTACGCGGCAGAGGGGCTTCCCTGCGTTCGGCGTGGCCGCCGTTGAAATTCGCTGCTCCTCAATCCGAAGCTTTGGCCTGCCCGCGCGAACGCACGGGCCAGAGCGGCCGCCACAAGAAATCGAAGGGGCTTAGGACTTGGCTAAGAAGGTGCGCGAGTAGCGCAAAATTGCCTCGGAGGTTTCGGGCCGGGGTTCGCGACGTACGCCGTCGAGAGCCCGCTGGGCCAAAAGGAGGTCGGCGCACGAAGAAGCCAATTCCGGGTCGTGCAATAACGCCTCCTCTACCTCGCGCTGCCTTTCAGGAGGCAATTCGTTGTACACATACTGGAGCAGTATCGAATGGGGTAATAGTTGAATCATAATGGAAAGAGTTTGCAGTCATTTTCTTCCGCAGGTTTATCAACGCGTAGCGCATGCGGCCCAGGGCCGTGTTGATGCTGACGCCGGTTGCGTCGGCAATTTCCTGGAAGCTCATGTCGCCGTAGTGGCGCATCAACAACACCTCCTTTTGGGCGGCGGGAAGTTCTTGGATTAACGCCCGAAGGCGGTTGTGGGTTTCTTCGCGGGCCAGAATATCGTCCGGGCCGTCGTCGGCGAGGGTGAGCGTGTTGGCCAGGCGGTCGTTGTCGGTGAGGCTAATGTGGGGCACACGCTTGCCGCGCCGGAACGAATCGATGGCCAGGTTATGGGCAATGCGGCAAATCCAGGGCGCGAATTTGCCTTCTTCGTTGTAACGCCCACTTTTGAGCGTGTGAATAGCCTTGATGAATGTGTCCTGCACCAAGTCTTCGGCCACGTCCTCGTCGCGCACGATGAGGAGAATCGTGGTGAATACACGGCTCCGGTGACGCTCCAGGAGGAGGCCGAAAGCGGATTCCTGGCCAGCCAGGTAGAGCGAGATGAGCGCGGAGTCGCTCGGTTGCAAGAGGTCCATAAAGGGCTACGGAATAAGGGAACGTAGAGCTCTAGGCCATAGTATGCAGTTACCGAGAAAAATTTAGGAGAGCGACCGGAAGTCGGACAATTGCAGCCCGCTAGAATCAGACCAAATGTATAGAAATGCGGTGCATATCCGCAATAGCACAAAAATAAAAAAAGCCGAAATCTTTTGGGTGAAAGCAAGCAACCTTCGTCAAATCTTCATCTAGGCCCTTTTCTTGCCGGGCGGTTGGGAAGAAAAAAATAAAATTTATTTGCTTCGCCCACCAAATGCTAAGGCACTCTGCTTCAGCTAGCGGGCCAGCCACTGATAAGCCGCTGCCTCGTCGGTAAAAAGGGCGGTGAAATAGCCTTGGTCGGGGCGCGGATGGGCGCTGATGCTGGCCACCGAACTGTCGGACTGTTCCTGCTTGGCGCGCAAGGGCGAGGCCAGGAAAGCAATGCGGACGGGCGCCGCGTAGCGGCGCGGAAGCTTGGGGAAAAAGTCGTTGTTCATCCAGGCCGTTAGCGCCGGTGAGGCCAGCTCTTCGCGGCGCAAGTCGAGCAGCCAGCGCCAGCAATTCATCTCGTCGGCCGCCGCCAAGATGGCAAAGTACCCCGCCTGCAACTCGGCCGCGGTAATTTCGCGTTGCCAGCGGGCCACGAGGGCCGGCAAGTCGGGGCGGGGCGTTATTTCCAGGCCAAGGGTTGACACGAGCCAGACGGTGGAAGCGGTGAAAAATCAACAGACAAGATAGGCGAAACCACCGGGCCATGCCAACGCGCTTTTTCGGCTGGCCCTACCTTCGGGCCTCGCCGCCGTAAAGGCGTTTTTCGAGCGTATGCTTCCTGCCGACCCTGCTGCTACCCCCCCCGTTCACGACCCGTATGCTGCCTTGCGCCTGCCCGACTTTCGTAGGTTGGTGTCGGCCAGAGTTTTGCTCACCGTAGCCACCCGGGTACAGGGGCTGGTGGTGAGCTGGCAGATATTCAAACTCACCAACAACCCGCTGGCTCTGGGCTTAATTGGCTTGTCCGAAGCCATTCCGAGCATTGTGGTGTCGCTCTATGCCGGCTACGTGGCCGACTCGGTGCGGCGCAAGAACATTGTGGTGGCCGCCTTGGCCGTGCTCGTGCTGTGCGCCGTAGCCCTGGCCTACTTTGCCAGCCCCTACGGCATTGGGTGGCTCGCGAAAGGTTCGCTGTACACGCTGCCGCTGTACGGGGTCATTTTCGTGAGCGGCATTGCGCGCGGGTTTATGGGGCCGGCGCTGTTCTCGTTTATGCCCCAACTGCTGCCCGACCGGGCGCTGCTGCCCAACGCCATCACCTGGAACAGCACCACCTACCAGGGCTCGGCGGTGCTGGGCCCCGCCATTGGCGGCTATTTGATTGCCCACTTGGGCGTGGCCAATTCCTACGTGGTCAGCACGGTGCTGCTGGCACTGGCGCTGTTTCAGTTTGCCCGCATTGCCGGCCGGCCCCTGCCCCCGACGGAGGGCGAGCGTCTCAACTTGAAAGACAGCGTCCTAAGTGGCTTGAAGTTCATTTTTAGCAACCAATTGGTGCTGGCGGCACTGTCGCTCGACATGTTTGCAGTGCTGTTTGGCGGGGCGGTGGCGCTATTGCCGGTATTTGCTTCCGATATCTTGAAAGTTGGCGCCACGGGCTTTGGTCATTTGGAAGCGGCGCCGGCTGTGGGTTCTGTACTCATGGCGGTGGTACTGACCTATTTCCCGCTGCGGCACCACGTGGGGCGCAAGCTGCTGTGGTCAGTGGCAGGGTTCGGCGTGGCCACCATTGGCTTTGCGCTGTCCACCAACTTTGTGCTGTCCCTGGTGCTGCTTTTCCTCACGGGCGTATTCGATTCGGTGTCGGTGATTGTGCGCTCTACGCTCATTCACACCTTCACGCCGGAGTACATGAAGGGCCGGGTATCGGCGGTAAACAATATTTTCATCGGCTCCAGCAATGAAATTGGTGCGTTCGAAAGCGGCGCCGCCGCGCGCCTGATGGGCACGGTGCCGTCGGTAGTATTTGGCGGTGTAATGACCCTGTTGGTGGTGGCGATAACTGCCTGGAAAGCCGATAAGCTGCGACGCCTGGAGTTGGGCACGAAATAGAGTTATTCACAGCCGCTCAATCAGCTAGTCGCACAGCGCGGGCAGGTCTGGGTTTCGGGCAAACTCCATCATGGTGTGCAACTGCGCCAGCGTGGTGCGGTCGGTGGACAGCTCCAACGAGTCCAGTTCGGATTGGTGCACCCAACGGGCCGCAGAAGTTTCAGACGTGTTGGCTTGCAGACTGCCGCCCACTTCCCGACATAGCACAAAGGCCTTGTACACGTACCAGGGCTGGGGCGGGTGGGCGTGGCGCTTTTTGTCCAGCAAGGCTAGCAGGCGCACGGCTTCGGTTTCAAGGCCCGTTTCTTTCCAGGCTTCCTTCACCGCTACTTCGAAGGGCGTGTACCCAATGTCGGCCCAACCGCCGGGCAGCGTCCACCGGTTGCCGTCCATTTTCTCCTGCACCATCAGCACTTCATCGGTGCCGCGAAACAGCACCGACCGAACGTCGACTTTGGGGGTTGGGTAATTGGTCTCGCCGGCAAACAGGGCGTTGAGCTGGGCCACAGGCTCGCCGGTGAGCATGGCCATCATTTGCAGGCTGAGGTCGTGGATTTCGTGGTAGCGCTCTTGGGCATAGGAACCGGACTCATACACCAGGCCAGTTTGGGCAAGGGCTTGCAGGCGCTGGGCAATGCCCAGCCAATCAAGTTTGGGGTCCATGAGAAGAGGAAGAAGAGTCAGAGAAAGGTAAATTACTACTGCCGGCCAGCAACGCCGCGTACTGCTCGGGGGTGTCCACGTCCAGCAGGCCCGCCGGAAAAGGCACGCGGCCGACGTCGTTGCCCAAGCTGGCAATAAGCCGATTGGCTCCCTGAGTACCTTGAAGCTGGCTCAAAGCCGGAAACAGGGTGTGGTGAAAAACTGCCGGCACGCCCACTGTGTCCCCATAGGCAGCGGCTACGATGGGCGCCTGGCTTTGCTGCTGCTCAGCTACCAATTGCCGCAGCAGCTCCGCGGTAACCAGCGGTTGGTCGCTGAGCATGATGAGGGCGGCGCGCGGCTGCGCAGCCTGCACCGCTGCTAGCCCAGCCCGAATGGACGAAGCCATGCCCGTTTCCCATTCCAAATTGCGCACCACCCAAATGGGCAGGTCCGACACTTCGGCGGCCAATGCGTCGTGTACAGCGCCCGTTACTAACACAATGGGCGCGCAGCTGGTGGCTACAGCGGTTTCAGCGGCGTGGCGCAGGAGCGTGCGGCCGCGGTAAGGAAGCAGTTGCTTCGGCTGGCCCATGCGCGTAGAGGCACCAGCCGCCAGAATGAGCAGCGCCACCGCCCCGGAGGATTCCGGAACGGTGGCGCTGGCAACGAAAGACGAAGTCTGGTCGGACATTACACCGATTTGGTGCCCAGGATTTTTTCGGGCGTAATGGGCAGGTCGCGCACGCGCTTGCCGGTGGCGTGAAATACGGCATTGGCCACGGCTGCCGAAACACCCACCATCGAAATCTCGCCAATGCCCTTCACGCCCATGGCGTTGATATAAGGGTCGTGCTCGTCGATGAATTCCACGGTCATGTCCGGAATGTCGGCGTTGACCGGGATGTGGTAGTCGCCGAGGTCGGCGTTGGTGTAGCGGGCGTAGTGTGGGTCGCGGGCGGTGGCTTCCATCAGCGCCGCGCCGATACCGAAAATGCTACCGCCGATAATCTGGCTGCGGGCGGTTTTGGCATTGAGAATGCGGCCGGCGCCGTGCACGCTCACCCACCGCGTCACGCGTACTGTGCCCAGGTCGGGGTCGACTTGTACTTCGCAGAAGTGGGCGCCGAAGGAGTGCATGGAGTGCTGGCCTGCCGTTTCGGTGTTGTTGTTCGGGCCGGCGGGGTTGGAGGGGCGGCCGGTTTCGTAGCCGGCGCCATACTTGCCCTGGCCGCTGCCTTCCACGTCGTCCATGCCCGCGCGCTTCATCAAGGCCATGAAGTCTTCGCCTTTGGCAGGCTTGCTCTTCAACTGCAGGCGGCCTTTTTCCACCGTTACATCCTCGGGCTTAGCCTTGAAAAGCGGAGACTTGGAGTCTTTGATGGCCACTTTGGTGAGGCGCTCCCACACGTCCTGCGCCGCCATGTAGACGGACGAAGACACCGTGCCAGCTGCCACCGAGCCGCCCGAGTTGGGAGCAGTGGGCAGTTTGGTATCGCCCAGTTCGAAGCGAATTTTCTCGGGTGGCAGGCCTAACGAGTCGGCCGCTACTTGCGTCATCACGGTGTAGGTGCCGGTGCCTAGGTCGGTAGCGCCGGATTGCACCACGGCGTGGCCGTCGGCGTAGAGGCGCACGCGGGCGGTGCCTTGCGAGTTATGCACGGGGTAGCTGGCCGTGGCCATGCCCATGCCGACCAGCAAGCGGCCGTTGCGGGTTTGGCCGGCCTTGATGTTGCGCTTGCTCCAGCCGAATAGCTCGGCGCCGCGCTGGTAGCACTGCTTTAGGCTCTTGCTACTCCAGGGCTGGCCGGTGCTGGGGTCTTTCTCGGCGTAGTTCCGCAGTCGGATTTCGATGGGGTCAACACCCAACTGGTAGGCCAAGTCGTCCATCAAACACTCCAAGGCAAACGAGCCGGGCGCCTCGCCAGGGGCGCGGGTGAAGGTGGACGTCATCACATTGGCCCGGCCCAACTCGTAGTGCGACTCGAACGTGGGGCAGTCGTACAGCAAGTTGATGATTTTGCTGTTAGCTTCTGCGTAATTGTCCCAGGGCGACGTAGTCGAGGTTTTCTCATGAATCAGGGCCGTGAGCTTGCCTTCCCTGGTCGCGCCCATGGTGAGGGTTTGGGTCTGGTCTTCGCGGTGGCCCATGCTGGTGTACTGCTGCTTGCGGGTGAGCGCCAGCTTCACCGGCCGGCCCAGGGCTTTGGCGGCCAGCACCGTAAGCACCGTGTGCGGCCAGCACGAGCCTTTGCAGCCAAAGCCGCCGCCCAAGTATTTGGTGATGACACGCACCTGCTCCTGCGGCAGTCCCAGCATGGCGGAAAGCGCCTTTTGCGTCCGCGTCACGCCCTGGGTCGACTCATACACCGTGAGGCGGTCGGGCGACTCCCACACGGCGGTGGTTGCGCCGGGCTCCATGGGGTTGTGGTGGTTGATGGCGTGGGTGTATACACCCGTCAGCTTGATGGCCGAACTAGCCAGGGCAGCCTGCGCATCGCCGCGCCGGGTGTAGCCGTCCTGCTTGCCGTCCTGAATTTTCTGGGGGTTGAACAGCTTGGCTTCTTTGTCGGTGTAGGCGGCAATGGGCTTTTCGGCCGCGTAGCTCACCCGCACCAAGGCAGCGGCGTGGGTGGCGCGGTCCAGGGTGTCGGCCACGACCAGCGCCACCGGCTGGCCGGCGTAGTGGATGATGTCCGAGGTCATCGGCATGAAGCCCATGGGCGCGCCAATGGCTTTTTTGCCTTCGGCGTCGTTGGGTGTTTTGGCCAGTTTGGGCAGGTTCAGGTGGGTGTAGATGGCCAGCACGCCGGGCTCTTTGGCCGCCACGCTGGTGTCAATCTGCTGAATGCGGCCCTTGGCAATGTCGCTGGTTTTCAACACGCTGTACGTCAGGCCCGGCAGCGGAAACTCGGCCGAATACCTGGCTTTGCCCGTCACCTTGTCGCGGCCGTCGACGCGGTTCAGCGGTTTGCCGACCACGCCCGGCTTGGGCGAGGTTTCGAAAAAAGCGGGTTCATTTTCCATGGCGGAAGTAGGTCAGCGTGAAATATTAAAGGTGCGGCATTGGCTGGGGCCGCGGTAGAGACGCAACATCTTGCGTCTCGTCGTTGAACGATGCCGTCTGAACTCTTGCGGCCCGGTCCCGGAGACGCAAAATGTTGCGTCTCTACATCGTTCAATTATTATTTAGGCCGCCGTCAAGTCGGTAAGCGCCCGTACCAACGTGCTTTGGGCTAGCTCCACTTTGAAGCGGTTTTGCTCGCGAGGCTGGGCCTCGCGTACCGCCGCCGCGGCCGCTGCTCGGAAAGTGGCTTCCGAAGCCGGGGACCCAGTCAGTATCTTTTCGGCCGCCATCGAGCGCCACGGCTTGGTGCCTACGCCGCCCAAAGCCACCCTAGCCGAGCGAATCTGACCGGCCTGTACGTCCAGTCCCACCGCGGCCGAAACCAGCGCAAACGCATACGAAGCCCGGTCGCGCACCTTGAGGTACATCGACTTGCGCGCATGAGCCGCCGCGGGCACCAAAATGGAAACAATCAGTTCGCCGGGTTCCAGCACCGTTTCGCGCTGGGGCGTGTTGCCGGGCACCACGTGGAAATCGAGGAGCGGCACGCGGCGCTGCTTGCCCTTGGCATTTTCCAGCAGCAGCACGGCATCCAGGGCCACCAGAGCCACAGCTAGGTCGCCTGGGTGCGTGGCGATGCAGGCCTTGCTGCCGCCCAGTATGGCTAGGTTGCGGTTTTCGCCTTCCTGTGCCGGGCAGCCGGTGCCGGGCTGGCGCTTGTTGCAGGGAAAGGCCGTGTCGCGGAAATAGCCGCAGCGCGTGCGCTGCAGCAAGTTGCCGCCGATGCTGGCCATGTTGCGCAACTGGGGCGAGGCCGCCTGCAGCAGCGACTGCGAAATCATGGGAAACTGCTGCATCACCAGCGCGTTTTCGCCCACGTCGCTCATGCGTTCCAGCGCGCCAATGCGGAGGCCGTCGGAGGTCTGCTCGATGCCTTTGAGGGCGAGCATGTTGATGTCGACCAACTGGCTGTGGTTTTCCACGTTCAGCTTCATCAGGTCGAGCAGGGTGGTGCCGCCGGCAATGAAAGCCGCTCCCTTGTTGTCGCGCACGGCGGCCGTGGCGTCCTTGGGCTGGTTGACCTGGAGGTAGGTGAAGTTGTTCATGGTTAAGACTTAAAACCGCTTTTCTCTACCTGCCGAATGGCGGCCACAATGTTGGGGTAGGCGCCGCAGCGGCAGAGGTTGCCGCTCATCCACTCGCGGATGTCGCCGTCGGTTTTGGCGTGGCCTTCTTTGATGCACGCCACGCCCGACATCAGCTGTCCCGGCGTGCAGTAGCCGCACTGGAAGCCGTCGTGCTCGATGAACGCCTGCTGCAGGGGGTGCAGCTCTTCGCCGTTAGCCAGGCCTTCGACGGTGGTGATTTCCTTGCCCTGGCTCATCACGGCCAGCGTAAGACAGCTGTTCACGCGGCGGCCGTCCACCAGCACGGTGCAGGCGCCGCACTGGCCGTGGTCGCAGCCTTTTTTCGAGCCCGTGAGGTCCAGGTTTTCGCGCAGGGCGTCGAGCAGGCTCACCCGTGGCTCGGCCTGAATGGTGCGCACGGTGCCGTTCACCTTGAGCTTCATTTCGCTCACGCCTTCCACTTTTTTGGAGATGGCGGTGAGGCGTTCGGCCTGGCCGATGAGCGGCGGGGCCAGCGCCAAGCCCAAGAGGCCAGACGCTTGCTTGATAAACGTGCGGCGGCCGTCGTTGGCGGCCGAGCCGTCGGGCAGCAGGGCCGGGTCGGGCGTGGAGTTATCCGTCATGGCAAAGGAGGCTGGTAGGGGAATGGCTAACCGGACGAAACAGGAATTGATAAATCCCGCGCCGCTGCTAGCTGAACCTTACAGTACGTGGCTAGGCCCCTTAAAAGTTACTACTCAGTCCAAGAGTTTTCCTACCGCGCCGGTTTATTCACACCGCACGTAGGGGCGCATCTTTTCCCAGTCCTCGGCCTTCAAAATCGGAATCTGCTTCAGGTCTTCTACCCGCTTGAAGGGGCCGTGCTGCTGCCGGTAGGCCACAATGATGCGGGCCCGCGGCTTGCCGATGTAGGGCTGCAGATACATTTCCTCGAATGAAGCCGTGTTCACGTTCACGGCTTTGGGCGCGAAACCAGGCGCCACGAAGGTGTATTTCTTCACACTGTCGCGCAAGTCGGGCGCATCGCGTAGCACAAACACTTCATCCAGCTGGTCTTCGCGCAGGTAGCCGCCCAGCTGGTTGCGGTAGCGCACTATCCACTTGGCCCGGCCCGCGCCGATGCCCCGAATCTGCATCAACTGCGTAGTATCAGCCGAGTTCAAGTCGAAGGGCTGGAGGTTGCGAGGCTTGCGGGGAAATTTGCCGGCGGCAGCGTCCGCGTTGGCGAAGGCCGGAAACTTGCCGTCGGGGCCGGGCTGGTTGGCGGCGTAGGCCGCGGGCTTGCCGCGTTCGGGGGCTTCATCGGGCAGCTGCATGAAGGGCGCCAGGCGCTGGTACAGGGCATCTTCCAGGCCGTACATTTTCTTCACCTGGGCTTTGGCTTTGAAACCGCCGGCCGCTTCGCGGTACTTCACCATGCGGGCCGCCACAAAATGCGGCACGCCCCGGGCTTCCCACCCTTCGGCGCTGAGGGCGTTGGGGTCGAAGGGAGCCAACGCTACCTGGGCCACCTTGGGGTAGCGGCTGCCACCGGGCCCGGATGAGGAGGCTGCGCGCTTTGGGTAGCGGCTGGCGTAGCCTTGCTCAAACGTGCGGTGGTCTTTCAGCGACGTCGTGAGCCGGTCAAGCTCCCGCTGGTCTGCCTCGGGCAGGTACACCGTCGGCTCTGGCCGCAGCAGAATGGGGGCCACAATGGCCACCACGCCCACCGCCAACAGTCCCACCATGCCCCGCGCCTCGCCCCGCGAATACCCAAAATAGCGGCGTATCCAGCGCATTGGGCCTACTGTACCTCCTGGCTTGGGCAGCTGCGGACGAGGTGGCGTGGTGGCCATAGGCATAGCCCCCGCGTGAAGCTGAGAGCAGGGTAGAAAAAGGAGAGAGGACGGCCAAGCCAAAATTCCTGCTTGGCCTTGTTGAAGGCAATGATAGGCAATATTTTATCAGGCCGCCTAATGAGCTTAGTCTTGCCAGGCCGAGGATTGGCGCAACGCCTGTTGCTACCGGCCTACCCGCGCAAGCGGGGCACGCTGGCTACTTTGGTCGTCTTGCGGGGAATGCTCAGCCGCTTCACCGTGACGGGAGTCGGGGTGGCGCCTGCTGCCGCTGACCTGGTTTCGGTGGCCACCCAGGTATGAATTTTCTTCAGCGCGTCGGGCGAGAACGTGGCTTGCTGCATGCCATTCACCAGGGGCCAGTCGGCGGGGGACGGCTGAAACATGTGGTTGACGCCGGCAAGACGGTAGGCCGTCACGTCGCGTTTGGCGCGGTGCAGGGCGCGGGCCAGCGGCGTCATGTTGCGCTTGGCCGACACTTGCAGGTCGGCCGTGCCGTTGAGCAGCAGCACCGGGCTTTGTACCTTGCTGAGCTGTGCCTGCGGGTCAAAGTCGAAGAAGTAGCGCGACCAGGGCGAGGTCAGCTCCACGGCCCGGGCGCGGGCCATGGCCGCGTTCAAGCCCGTATTGGTGCCGCTGAGCAGCGAAGCCACTTTGTTGCGGGCCACGTCATTGTCGGGCGTTTGGCGGATGACGTTTACGGTGCGCTCGTACACCTCGCGCGCCGCTTGCACCTGCGACGGGTCGGCCCCAATCAGGCGCATGATTTCGCCTTGCTGGCGCAGCAGCACGTCGTAGCCAGGCTGCCCATAGCCAGCCAACGACACCACAAACGCCGGTGCCCGGCCCGGGGCCGCTGCCGCCAGCAGCGCCACGTTGGCGCCTTCGCCGTGCCCAAGCAAGCCCACGCGGGTGGGCGAAATGAGCGGGCGCGTGCGCAGGAACGCCAGCGCCGCCTGGGCGTCGGTCACCAGGTCGGCCGTGGTGGCGTTGGCGTACGAGCCGCTCGATTTGCCCACGCCACGGTCGTCGAAACGGAGCACGGCGATGCCGTGGCGGGTGAGGTAGTCGGCCAGCTGGCCAAACATGCGGTAGCCGGTTACTTCCACGTCGCGGCTTTGCGGGCCCGAATCGGAGAGCAGCACCACGGCGGGAAAGGGCCCTTCGCCGGCCGGCACGGTGAGCGTGCCGCCAAATTGCTGCCGGGTCTTGGGGTTCTGAAAGCTGACGCTGCTTTCGCGGTAGGGCGGGGTCATGCGGGGCTTGGCCACAGCGGGCGCGGCAGCCACGGCCCGCTTGAGCACCATGGGCGCCTTCACGCCGGGCTGCGTCCAGGTGCCGCTCAGCTTGGCGCCGCCGTCCAGCACTTTGCCCACGAAGCTGCTGCCGGCCTGCTCAATGCGCAGCTTGAGGTCGGAGCCGCGCAGCTCCACTTCCACCGGCATGCGGGCAATGCGCTGCTGCGGCGCATCGAGGGCCCCGTAGTACGTGCCGTTGGTGAGCGGCACGATGGTGATGATGACGGTGATTTGACCGCCAAGTAATTTTAAAGGACCTTTCCACTGGCCGTTGAGCGGCTTGGGCGCGGGAGGCGTCGGCGGCGAGGCTACCGAAAAGGGCGCCGTAAAACTGACCAGTAGCAGCACAGCAAGTAAAAATCTTATCATGGAATTATTATATAAAATACGCTATTAAGCGAATAGAGCAGCGAATTATTGCTAAAAGTACAACATACGCATTTCGCCGGCCAAGAGGTTGCGTGGTATTAGCTATGCCCGAAAAACGACAATGGGTGACCAGCGCGGCCACCCATTTCGGTGAAAGCGGAAGAAAACGCGACGAACCTTATTTCGCGGTGTGCTTCATCACCCAGTCGCCAATAAGCTGCAGCGCCGCCGGCGCAAACGTCTCCTCAATGGTGCCATACTCGGCCGTGCCGCCGGTAGTGGCCGTCTGGAACAAGTGGTTGAGCCCGGGCAGCTCCTTCACCGTCACGTCGCGGTTGCCCCCGGTTTTCAGGATGGCCGCCGTAGCCGTCAGGTTTGGCGTAGCAATCACCTGGATGTCTTTGCTACCGCCAAGGGCCAGCACCGGGCAGCGGACTTTCACCAGGGTTTGGGCCGGGCGGTCGGCCAAAATTTGGCGGTAGTTGGGCGAAGTCATGCTGACTAGCTGTGGTTCGAGCTGAGCGGCCATCTGGGCATTGCCGGTGGCGTTATATAGCGTCATGAGTTGCGCACGTGCCTGGGCGTTGTCCGGGGTTTTCTGAAGAATCTGAGTCATGGCGCGCTGCACCTTTTCAATGTCGGCCAACTGGGCAGGGTCTTTTGTTGTCAACCGGGCCATGGCCAGGGACTGCTGCACCAGCATCTCGTCGCCGGGCATGGCCGGCGAGGCCAGCAGCACCAAAAAATCAGGCCCCTTGGGCTGGATGGCGGCGCCCACGGCAGCGGTGCCGCCCTGGCTGTGCCCCAGCAAGCCCACCTGGGTTTTGCGAATGCCCGGCTGGGCGCGCAGCCACGCCAGCGCGGCCTGGGCATCGGCGGTGTAGTCGGCGCTGGTGGTGCCGGTCAGCGTGCCGCCCGACTGGCCCACGCCGCGGTCGTCGAACCGGAGTACGGCAATGCCCTGGCGCGTGAGGTGGTCGGCGAGCACGGCAAAAGGCTTGTGGCCTAGAATGGTTTCGTCGCGGTCTTGGGCACCAGAACCCGTCAGGAGTGCCACGGCCGGAAACGGCCCCATGCCAGTGGGCACGGTGTAGGTGCCGGCCAGCGTCACGTTGGCCTTTTCGTTTTTAAACGTGACGTCGGCCGACTGGTAAGGAAACGGCGGCTGCGGGGTTTGTGGGCGTACAACTGCTTTGGAAGTGGCACCTGCCCGGCTAAGGGTCAGGGGAAACACGCGCAGCCCCTGCTGCCATTCGCCCACTAACTGCTGACCATCGCCCGAGCGCCGGCCGGCAAACCGGTAGGGCGGTTGGGCAATGCTCAGGTACACGCTGTCGGCGGGAGTGGTGAACTGCAGGCTCATGCCTTGCACCTTTTGCGCGGGAATGTCGAGCGTGGCTGTGCGCGGCCCAGTGGCTGGGTCCGTGAGGTGCATAATGAACTCAATGGGCCCGAGCGAGCCGCTCCAGTCGCCGCTGAGGCTGGGGCGGGTGGTTTGGGCGTGGGCGCTGGCAGAAAGTGCCACGAGAGTAGACGCCAATATAAAACGGGTAGCGTTGAGCATGAGGAAAGGAGGTGAGGGAAGTTCAGGCTTGAGATAGAAGCCTTAAAAAGCGACAGCTATAGTAGTAGCTCGTTGGTGCTGGGGAATCTGCTTGGCCGCGTAGACTGCATTCGCGATGCAATCAGCCGCGCTATAGTGCGTCCCGATGAATAATGGTTTGCCTTGGTAAGAGGCTTTCGTGCTGGAGCCTTTTTCCGGCTTGTCGTTTGAGAAGAGAAAGCGCGTTTTACCTGCTTTGTCCGCGAGAGGAATTACCAAACGTGAATTGTCTTGCAGGACCAATCGGCACACTTCCAATAGAATATCTTTCCAAGTATTGATAGCCTTCACCGTGCCGTTGGGCAGGCGCAGCTGTTTAGGTTTTTGACCAGGTGCTAAAGAAGCCAATTGAAGCTGCGTCAACTCAATGAAAGTTGCTGCAGACGTAGGCTGTTTCTTTGGCTGTGTGGACTGTTTGCTGGCTTTAGTTGGCGTGAGATTTAACGGTATAGGCTGCGGGGCCGCTTGCATTGTACTTGCCGGATTGTGTGCCGCAGGTTGGGTTAGGCCATGGCCACAGAGAGCAGCGTCAAGACATTGAACGAGCTGCATAGCGGCTGGCAAAAGCGCATCGGCGGTCAGCGCAAATGCAATGGGTTCGGATTTTCCTTGCTGTAAGTTTGAGTGGATGTGCCAATGGACGCCGTCGGTAATGCAAACGGTTTGCACGTTCAGTGCCAAGGCATAACCCAAAATCTTGCCCACGTAGCTGTATTTATCCAAGCTACTTTCCAAGCATTTGGCTTCAATAACTAAGGCTGGCTGCCCCGCGCTATCCCGCAGCAGATAATCGACGCGCAACTCAGTGCCCAGACTTTTTTCGGGTTCTACCATCTGCACATTGGCGGTGTCCCAGCCCAGGGCCCGCAGTACCGGGTCGATGAGCGCGGCGCGGGTAGCAGCCTCGTTTTTCTGAAAGATGCTGGCGTTGTTTTCGGCACTCGCCGCCACTGAACTTAACATATGGCAGATGGCAGTGAGCGGACTGGATATAGACATTGGTGGCCTGAGGCGAAGTGTGCCACAATGTTAGGTATTAAAGCCGCATTGCTTAGCACTCTTTGCCCTACCCCCGGCCGTACCTTCGTAGCGCCAGCAACTGCCCGCGGCCGAAACCTTCCGGCCCCTTCTCGCTGTTAGTCCGTTTATGCCCAAAAAAGACGCTTTGCAAGTTTCGGCGCCGTCCGACAACGCCATTGACCACCTCGACCCGCGCGAATTCATCCTCATTAAAAACGCCCGGGTTCACAACCTCAAAAACCTGAGCGTGGCCCTGCCCCGCAACCAGTTTATCGTCGTCACGGGCCTGAGCGGCTCGGGCAAATCGAGCCTGGCGTTTGACACGCTGTACGCTGAGGGCCAGCGCATGTACGTGGAGAGCCTGAGCAGCTACGCGCGTCAGTTTTTGGGCCGCATGGACAAGCCCGACGTGGACTACATCCGCGGCATCTCGCCGGCCATTGCCATCGAGCAGAAGGTGAGTATCAAGAACAACCGCTCGACGGTGGGCACGAGCACGGAGATTTACGACTACCTCAAGCTGCTGTTTGCGCGGGTGGGTAGGACGTTTTCGCCCGTCAGCGGCGAGCAGGTGCGCAAGGACAACGTGGCCGACGTGGTCGATTTTCTGGCGGGGCAGCCCGAAGGCACCAAGGCCATGATTCTGGCCCCGTTGCACCGCCCCGACAAAACCCGCGCCATGAGCAAGGAGCTGGATTTGCTGCTGCAAAAAGGCTACAGCCGCGTGGTGGTCGAGGGCGTGACTTCCCAGATTGAGGACCTGATAGGGGAGGGGCAGCCCGAAGTGAAGGGCGACGTTTACATCATGATTGACCGGGCCGTGCTGCGCCCGAACGACGAGGACCTGCTCTTCCGCCTGTCTGACTCGGTGCAAACGGCGTTTTTTGAGGGCCACGGCAGTTTAGTTGTCCGTTGCCAGCTGCCAGTTGCTAGTGAGGAAGGCCTAACAACTGGCAACGAACAACTGACAATTAATAGGACCTTCTCCGACAAGTTTGAGCTGGATGACATGGTGTTTGAGGAGCCCAGCGTCAACTTCTTCTCCTTCAACAACCCTTACGGCGCCTGCCAGACCTGCGAGGGCTTCGGCTCGGTGCTGGGCATCGACGAGGACTTGGTGATTCCGGACAAGAGCCTCACGGTGTTTGAAGGCGCGATTGCGCCCTGGCGCACCGAGAAGCAGGGCGAATGGCTGAAGCCGCTGCTGAAAAACGGCATTCGCTTCGACTTCCCCATTCACCGCCCCTACAGCGACCTCAGCGCCGCCGAGCAACGCCTGCTCTGGACCGGCAACAAGTACTTCGACGGTCTGGACAAGTACTTCAAGTGGGTGAGCGAGCAAACCCATAAAATCCAGTACCGCGTGCTGCAAAGCCGCTACCGGGGCCGCACCACCTGCCCCGATTGCCGCGGCACCCGCCTGCGCAAAGATGCACAGTACGTGCGCATTGCCGATAAGAACATCGCCGACATCGTGCTGCTGCCCATTTCGGACGCGTTAGCTTTCTTCGAGAACATGAGCCTCAGCGAGCACGACGCCAAAGTGGCCGAGCGCCTCGTGACCGAAATCACCAACCGCCTCGGCTACCTCAACCGCGTGGGCCTGGGCTACCTGACCCTGAACCGCCTGAGCAATACGCTGAGCGGCGGCGAAAGCCAGCGCATTTCGCTGGCCACGTCGCTTGGCTCGGCGCTGGTGGGCTCGATGTACGTGCTCGATGAGCCCAGCATTGGCCTGCACCCCAAGGACGCCGAGCAGCTCATTGGCGTGCTGCGCTCCCTGCAGCAACTCGGCAATACCGTGGTGGTGGTGGAGCACGAAGAGAAGATGATGGAAGCCGCCGACCAGATTATCGACATCGGCCCCGAAGCCGGCAGCGGCGGCGGCAACCTGATGTTTCAGGGCACCATGGAGCAATTGCTGCAGGACACCACCACTTACACTGGCCAGTACCTGAGTGGCCGAATGGAGGTGGCCGTGCCCAAAGTGCGCCGCCCCTGGCGCAACGCCCTGGAGCTGACCGGCGCCCGCGAGAACAACCTCAAAAACGTGAGCGTGAAAATTCCGCTCGGCGTGATGACGGTGGTAACGGGGGTGTCGGGCTCGGGCAAATCGACGCTCATCAAGCGCATCCTGGCGCCGGCCCTGATGAAGATGCTGGGCGGCGGCGCGGGCGAAAGCACCGGCAAGTTCGACCGCCTGACGGGGGCGAACGGCCAGGTGTCGCACGTCGAGTTCGTCGACCAGAACCCCATCGGCAAGTCGTCGCGCTCCAACCCGGTGACCTATGTGAAGGCGTATGACGCCATCCGGACGCTGTTTTCGGAGCAGCCGCTGGCCAAGGCCCGGGGCCTCAAGCCCTCGCACTTCAGCTTCAACGTGGAAGGCGGGCGCTGCGAGGTGTGCCAGGGCGAAGGCCAGGTGAAAATCGAAATGCAATTCATGGCCGACATTTACCTGACCTGCGAAGGCTGCGGCGGCCGGAAATTCAAGCAGGACATTCTGGAAATTAAATTCCAGGACAAAGGCATTGACGAGGTGCTGGAACTGACCGTTTCGGACGCCGTGGAGTTCTTCAAAACCCAGCCCAAAGTGGCCGAGCGCCTCAAGCCGCTGGAAGACGTGGGCCTAGGTTACATCCGCCTGGGGCAGTCGGCCAACACGCTCTCGGGCGGCGAGGCCCAGCGCGTGAAGCTGGCGTCGTTCCTCACCAAAGGCGCTACCCTTCAGCAGGATAAAATTCTGTTCATCTTCGACGAGCCCAGCACCGGCCTGCACTTCCACGACATCAGCAAGCTGCTCACGGCCCTGAACGCGCTGGTGGAGCAGGGCAACTCCGTCCTCATCATCGAGCACAACGTCGACATCATCAAGTGCGCCGACTGGCTCATTGACTTAGGCCCCGAAGGCGGACTCAACGGCGGGCACCTGCTTTTCGAAGGAACCCCGGAAGACATGGTGAAACTGAAAGATACCAACCATACTGCCCGGTTTTTGGCGGAGAAAGTGTAACGTTGCAGCCCCGTAACACTGCGCCCCGGGCAACGTAGTGGGGGTGCCTTCCGAGTTGTGTACAGCAACAACGGCCGCGGCACGTTCGCGTCTAATCCATTCAATTTGGTTGGTACGTAGGTATGCTACGTATTCTTCAACTATATGCCCACCTACGCTCCCGCCCCCAACCCCTACGCCGTTTCCACCCACTCGGCCGCTAGCCTGGCGTGGCGCTGGATAGCAGCACTGGCTATTTTCGGCAACATTTACCTCAATTATTACTCAAACACCCATCCGTTTCAGGGGCAAACGATGGGTCAGGTTTCGGCCAAATACCCCACGCTGCTGACGCCGGCTGGCTATGCCTTTAGCATCTGGGGGCTGATTTTTCTGTCGTTGGCCGTGTACGCGGTGTGGCAGCTGCTGCCCGCCCAACGGGCCAGCTCCCTGCCCGACGCGGTTGCCAAGCCCCTCACCCTGGCCAACCTTGCCACCGGGACCTGGGTGGTCCTGTTTGCCTACGAGCTGATTTTGCCCAGCGTGGGCGTGATGCTCCTCATTCTGGCTTGCTTGATGGTAGCGTATGGCCGGGTGCGCCGCCGCATTGGGGCCGGCGCCGCGCCCAAGCTGGCCGGCGTGCCCTTCTCGTTGTTTTTGGGATGGATTTCGGTGGCCACGGTCATCAACGTCACCATTGGCATCCACGAGCTGGGGTGGCAGACGGCACAAGGCATTTCGGTGGTGCTGACCCTGGGCTTATTCTTTGTTGTTGTGGTGCTGGCGCTTATAATCAGCCGGGTGTTTCACGACATGGTTTTCCCGATGGTGCTGGCCTGGGCGCTGGTGGCCATTTGGGTGGTTCGGCTGCGCGAAGTGCCCGAGCTGGGCTGGGCCGCGCTGGCCGGAGCCACGGTGGCGGCCATTGGGGGCTTCGTGTTGTCGCGCGTGGGCGGCCGCAAGTCGCCCTGGCAGCTGCGCGACGAGGCCGCCGCGGCCGCCGAAGCCGAAATAGCCGCCCGCCGCTCGGTGCGGGTCGGCGAATAGCACGCCTTTGTGGTCACAGAACGAGTACCCCGAATTTCCAATTCGGCCCGTGAGCACGGTGCTTGTTCCACGGGCCGAATTGGAAATTCGGGGTACTCGTTTTACCGTTTGAAACGAATAGCGTCGCCGTAGCTTTGCAGGGTAACCTCCCACATCAATTGACCCTCCGCCTTATGCGCCAAAACCTTGTTGCCGGCAACTGGAAAATGAACCTGACTTACCCCGAGGCTTTGGCCCTGGTAAGCGAAATCACCACTCTGGCCGGTGCGGCTGCGGCCGGCGCCAACGCGCCCGAAATCGTGGTGTGCCCGCCCTTTCCGCTGCTGCACGCCGTGGGGCAGGCCTTGCCGGAAGGAAGCAAGTTTCACCTGGGCGCCCAGAACTGCCACCAGAAAGAAAACGGTGCCTTCACCGGCGAAGTATCGGCCAAGCTGCTGGCTTCGGTGGGTTGCGAATACGTGATTCTGGGTCACTCGGAGCGCCGCCAGTACTTCCGCGAGGACGACGAGCTGCTCAGCCAAAAATTAAAAGCCGCTTTGGCCGCTGGTCTAAAGCCCATTTTCTGCGTGGGCGAGTCGCTCGACACGCGCGAGGCCGACGAGACCTTTGACTTCATTGGCAAGCAGCTTACGGATGGCTTGTTCCACCTCAGCAACGAAGAGTTTGCCCAGGTAACGGTGGCTTACGAGCCCATTTGGGCCATTGGCACGGGCCGCACGGCCACCAGCGCCCAGGCGCAGGAGGTGCACGCCTTTATCCGCGAGCAGATTGCGCGGGCTTACGACGGCCAAGCGGCGCTCGACACCACCATTCTCTACGGCGGCTCGGCCAATGCGCAGAACGCCCGGGAGCTTTTCTCGCAGCCCGATGTTGACGGTGGACTGATTGGGGGCGCTTCGCTGAAAGCGGCGGATTTTGCAGCCATTATTCAGTCGTTTTAAGCTCCGGCTTGGCACCGTTCTTGGATGCCAGCGGAGACTGATTTCTTAGCTGGCGTAACTCCGCGCCGGCCGCTCGCATCCGCTATGTTCTTTTCCTTTTTGCTCGCCGGCCTGTTGGCTCTTACTCCTGGGCACAAAGCTGCTGCTGCGGCGCGTGTGCCAGCTGTGACTTCAGCCGCCGGGCCGCTTGAGCCGTGCAAAATCTTCGGTTCGGTGTACCTCGAAACCGACCCAAGCCGGCGCAGCTACTGCTTCGGCACGGTGTACATCGAGCCGGAGGAGGCCTTTGCTAATCTCATTGTGTTCAAGGAAGACAACAAGCTGTTTGCCGACCGGGCTGGCCTGTGGGCCGACGCCCCGGCGCGCGATTTCGCCGACTACGTGCTGTTCGTGACCACCGACCGCAGCCGCGCCGACTTTGCCATTCACTACACCAAAGTGCGCTCATTCGCTGGCTGCAAGCAGTAATTAGGTGCAGTAGTCCTAGCAAAGAAAAAACAGAGCGTCATGCTGGGCGCAGTGAAGCATCTCTCCCGTCATACTAAATGTGCTGGAGAGGTGCTTCGGCTCCGCTCAGCATGACGTTCTTTGTTTAGGCGGTTTTCATTGCTTGTCTTCTGCATCTACCCATGGAATTAGAATTACGCCGCCTCACCAAATCGTTCGGGCCGAAAACCGTGTTGCGCGACGTGTCGCTAACGGCGCAAACGGGCTACTGCGTGGGCGTGCTGGGTCGCAATGGCGCCGGCAAAAGCACTCTTTTCAACTTGCTGACCAATGCCTTGCTGCCCAGCAGCGGCGAACTGCTGCTCGATGGCGAGGCCATGGGCGAAACCTTCCCGGTAGCAGTGAAGCGCCGGATGGGCGCCCTCATCAACCAGGGCTATTTGGTGGAGGAGCTGACGGCCGAAGAATACCTGCAGTTCGTGGCCCGCATCTACGAGCTGCCCGACGGCCAGGCCCGCATCGACAGCCTGCTGGGGCATTTGCTGGAAGAATACGACTCCGTGCGCCGCAAGCGCTTGGGCTCTTTTTCAACGGGCATGAAGCAGCGTGTGGCCATTGCGTCCTGCCTGCTCCACCGGCCCGAATTGCTGATTCTGGACGAGCCGTTTAACGGCCTCGACGTGTTCGCCGCCGAGCGGGTGCTCTCGCTCATTAAAAGCTACCGGCCCCAGGCGCTCACGTTCGTGTCGTCGCACAACCTGGCCCACATCGAAAAGCTGGCCACGCATCTGCTCGTCATCGACGAAAGCGAGGTTAAATACTGGGGCTCGATGGACGAGTTTGCCCACGGCGAGCGCGCCGCTCTGGGCGATGCCTTGCTGCAGCTGCTTCACCCCGCTTCGAATGACGCCCAAGACCTGACATGGCTGACCGCCCACTAGCCGTTCGCCTCGGCCATTTTCTGCCTTACCTGCTGCGCCGCCGCTTGCAGGCCGTGCTGTGGCCCGCCGATGCAGGAGACCGAACGGCGTCGGTGGTGCTACTACTTGTAACGGCCGCCTATGGAACAGGCTTCGGCTTCCTGCTGAACCTGTCGGCAGAAGATTCAGCAATGGCCCGCCTAGTGCCTAAGTTCGTCCTCGGCCTCTACGCTTTCTCGCTGAGCTCCGGGCCGTTGGTCGACTTTCTGCCGGCCCTGCGGCGCATCACGCGCCCCTTGCCCGAGCATTTTCCGGTGTCAGCCCGGCTGTGCGCGGTCACAGCTTTTTTGCTCGACTTCATGACCCTGCGCCGGCTCACGCTGGTAGCGGGCGTGTTGGCTATGCTGGCCGTGACGCCGCGTCACGCGGCGGTGCCGGTACTGGCGCTGTTGCTACTGCTCGCCACGGCGGTGGTTAGCTTCAACGTGCGGTTTCTGGTGAGCATTGGGCGCTGGCGGCACCCGCTGCTGCTGGCTCACATGCTCAGCTTTGGGCTGCTGGTGGGCTGGGTGAGCCGGCCCGAGCTGCCGCAGCACACGGCCCTGGGCGTGTTGCTGGCGCTGTTGCCCTGGGGGCTGGCGGCGGTTCAGTTGAGGACGTTGGGCCCGTATTTCGCCGCGCGCTTCCTGCCCGAAACCCACGCAGCGGCCGTGTCTGCCGCGCCCAACTCGCTGATGAGCTGGCTCCTGCCCGAGCAGCGCGCCTACCTGCGCCGCACCTGGGGCTTGCTGCTGATGGGCTTGGGGCTGAAAGTGTTGTTGATGGGCCTCATCAGGTGGATTGGGTTGGATGAGGGAAAGCTGACGAGCGAAGGGTATTTCTACCTGGCGCTGGTGCCGCTAGTGGGCTTCACGTATGTGAACAACAACGTGTTCGGATTCATGCGCACGCTGGCCGCCAATGAGTTGCAGCGCCTGGGCCTCACGCGCCGGTTGCTGCTCCTTTACCTGCGGGTGGTGCTGCCCGTGGTGCTGGCCGATTGCTTACTGACGGTGGTGCTGCTACTGGCGCTGTTTCCGCCCACGTTCTGGCCACGCTTGGCTACCATTCCGTTGGGTGCGGTGGCCCTCACCAGCGTAGGGCTGTGGTCCAGCCTATACCATTCTAAGACAGTGGCTTCCAGCACTACATTCAGCAACATCAACAAAAACAACAGCCGGCTGATGAGCTTCGTGGCAATTGCAACGGCGGCGGCGCTATATTTTTTGCCCTGGTGGTGGGCGCGGGTAGTGTTGACCGGGGCGTTGGCCGCTTCTACCATCTGGCCCATTCGGGCCCTGTTGCGCAACGACGGCCGCCTGCGCCGCCGCCTGTGGCAGGGCATCGGCGCTTGAGCGGAGAATGCGAAAAAGCTTTGTGCGAGCCGAAAGGCCTTTTGCGAGGATGCGCTTGGCGTCGGGACGCGGGGTGAGCTTGCTTGAACCGACAGTCAGCCAGAAGGCGAGGTGGCTCGCTGGTGCTGGTTTCTTCGCTCATCGGCTTTCAGCAAAGTGGCTTGGCACGGCGGCCCGCCCAGCCACGTGCAGGCGGTGGTCAGGCGCGGGGCTATTCGCCGCCGGACAGAGCCTTCTGCGCATCGGATACCGGCACGTCTTTAAAAGTGCCCTTCAGCAGGTGTTCTTTAGTCTGCCGCAGCAGCCGGTCTTCGCCTTGATACTTAATTACTTTAGGGTCGAACGGTTCGAGGTACACGGCTGACTGAAACGAGCCGTCGACGGTGCCGTTCCCGATGCGGGTAAAGACGACCCACCTCCCGGCCCGTCAGCCGCTGAATGCCCGTACCCCAATCGAACACGGGCGCAATGGGACTGGTCTGGTCTTGTATGGGTCTCACACAGGAAAGATATTGTCCCCCTTCAGGAGACTCCTTGCTGAAGCGGGGCGGCACGTGGCAACTGCGAGTACAGGCGAAGGAGTTCCGTCGAGAATAGCAAATTTCCCAATGATAAACGGTGTTTCTTCAGTTCCCGTAACCGAAAGGTCTAACGATTTGCAACATGAGAAGAGAGTAATGAGAGTGTTTAAGGCCGTAAATAAAGCTATGCTTACTGACTCGCAGTTTGGGGAAATCCATTACAAGCGTTTGTAGCGACTTTTGTGCATTGTTAACTTATTGCTCTTCTGTCCCGCATGGATTTTATTGAACTGACCGTGGAAGCGCCGCGCGAGCTGTCCGACATTTTGGTGGCCGAGCTGGCCGAAGTGGGCTTCGACACCTTCGAAGACAAGGACAACGGCTTCTGCGCCTACACCACCGAGGACGTCTTCAACCCCGACGCGGTGGCCGAAATCATGGCCCGCTACTCGGGCATCGGCGAGCTGAACCACTCGCACCGCGTCATCACCCGCCAAAACTGGAACGCCGAATGGGAGAAAAACTTCCAGCCGCTCGTCATCGCCGAGCGCGTGTCGGTGCGGGCGCCGTTCCACCCCGAGCCGGCCGGCGTGGACTACGACATCGTCATCATGCCGCGCATGTCCTTCGGCACCGGCCACCACGAAACCACGGCCCTCATGATTGAAAACCAGCTGGATGTGGACCACAAAGGCCTGCGCGTGCTCGACATGGGCACCGGCACCGGTATCCTGGCCATCATGGCCGAACTGCTGGGCGCCCGCCAAATCCTGGCCGTCGACACCGAGCCGTGGACCGTGGAAAACGCCCGCGACAACGCCGCCGAAAACCAGTGCCACACCATTGAGTGCCGCCTGGGCGGCGTCGAAACGTTGGCCAACGAGGAGCCCTTCGACCTCATCCTCGCCAACATCAACCGCAACGTGCTGCTCGAAGACATGCACGAGTACGCGCGCCTGCTGCCCAGCGGCCGGCCCATCCTGTTCAGCGGGTTTTACGAGGAGGATTTGGCCAAAATTCAGGCCGAAGCCAGCAAGCACGGCTTGCGCTACCAGCGCCACCGTACCTTGCGCAGCTGGGTGTCGGCCCTCTTCGAGAAGGAGTAAGCAGTACGCCGCAAACGACGGCTGTGGACACCGGCTGGCATCTCTCCCAGCAACGATTGCGCGGAAAGAAAGACGCTTCGCAGCAACTACCTGCTGGCAAACACCGATGCGACTGTGAAGCTCACCGCCAAGTGCACGCAGGCGTAGCCGAACGCTAGCAAGTCCCGTCGCCGGGAAGCCCGGACGATGCCAACTGGCGTCGTCCGGGCTTTTTGCTTCTGCGCTCTGCCCGGGAGCCACTGCCGCTTGGCCGCGGCATAAGCGCACGTGCTTGGCACCAAATCCGGAATATTTGGTAATTTTTTAATGCTTTTACAATCACATAGCTACATTTAAATAAGCTTATGCTTGTGAAATTGACTCGACTTTTCTCTTCCGGAGTTAGGGTTGCGGTGCTGGGCGGGGGCGTGGCGGGCATGAGCGCCGCGCACGAGCTGGCCGAGCGCGGCTTTTCGGTGGACGTGTACGAGCGGCAGCCGCGCTACGTGGGCGGCAAAGCCCGCTCGGTGGACGTGCCCAACACCGGCACCGGCAGGCGCCCCGACCTGCCGGGCGAGCACGGCTTCCGGTTTTTCCCCGGCTTCTACCGGCACGTGACCGACACCATGAAGCGCATCCCCTACGGCACCAACCCGCAGGGCGTGTTCGACAACTTGGTGGCGTCGCAGCGGGTGCTGCTGGCCCGGTTTGGCAAGCCGCCGCTGCCGGCGCTGGTGAATTTCCCCAAGACCCGGGCCGACCTGGAAACCATTCTGCAAGACCTGGCCCACGCCGACACCGGCCTCAATGCCAGCGACATCAAGTTGTTTGCTCACAGCCTGTGGCGCATCCTCACTTCCAGCTACGAGCGGCGGCAGCAGGTGTACGAGCGCCAAAGCTGGTGGTAGTTCATGCAAACCGACGAGCAGCGGCACAGCGACGGCGTGGCGCGGGGCGCCCCGTTCCCCTACGAAATCTACTGCGTGGGCGGCCTCACGCACTCGCTGGTGGCGGCCCAGCCCAAGCTGATGAGCATCAAAACCGGCGGCGACATCTTGTTGCAACTGCTGCTGCTCACGGCCAACCCCGAAGCCCACACCGACCGCATCCTCAACGGGCCCACCAACGAGGCGTGGCTCAACCCCTGGCTGGCCCACCTCACCGGCAAGCTGGGCGTGCGCTACCACCACCACCGCTACGTCACGCGGTTCGACTGCGACCCGTTCAGCCGCCGCATCACGGCCGCCTACGTGCGCCCCGACGTGGGCGACGCCGAGGAGCGCATCGAGGCCGAGCAGCAGCGCCAGCAGTAACTTGGCCCAGCCTACCGGCCGCTGGTGTGGGTCAGCACCCAACGCACGGCCGGGAGCTACCGCATCAGCGTGCGCGACAACGGAACCGGAATGACGGCCGCCGTGCGCCAGAAAGTGTTTCAGCCTTTCTTCACCACCAAGCCCCCCCGGCGAAGGCACGGGCCTGGGCCTCTCGCTCAGCTACGACATTGTTACCCAGGGCCACGGCGGCACCCTCACCGTGGAAAGCCAAGAAGGCCAAGGCACGGAGTTCACCATCACCCTGCCGGTGCCGGGTTGAAGGCCCGGCGCTGGGCCCGGCAGCCCGTAGCTCACGGGTGGGCCGCGCCCTCAGCCCAGCACCGCCCGGGGCAGCGGGCGCGACGACTCGCGCACGACCAGCGTGGTGGGCAGCTTCATGGTGCTGGGGCCGGTGCTTTTGTGCTTGCGCTCGATGAGTTCGATGAGGCGCTCGGCGGCCAGCTGGCCGATTTCCTGGGCGGGCTGCGTCACGGTGCTCAAGGGCGGGTTGAGCAAGTGAGCCGACTGCGAATTGGTGAAGCTGAGCAGGGCGACCTGGCCCGGGATGTCCACGCTCCGCTCGCGCAAGGCGGCCAGGCAACCCAGCGCCAGGCGGTCGCTGGCGGTGAAAAAGGCGTCGGGTGGCGGCGAAAGCGCCAGCAGCTCGTCCACCAGCGGGCCGGCCTCATCGGGGCCGAAGGTGCCGTAGCGCACCAGGTTCTCGTCGAACGGCACGCCGTACTGCTCCAGGGCCGCGCGGTAGCCGGCCAGGCGCTCCTGCGTGATGCTCAGGTAGGGCGGAATGGTGAGGTGGGCAATGCGCCGCCGGCCGGTTTGGAGCAGGTGCGAGGTGGCGGCGTAGGCCCCGCCAAAGTTGTCGGCCACCACCTGCGTCACGGGCAGCTCGCCGGCCACCCGGTCAAACAGCACCAGGGGCATGCCCTGGTCAATCAGGGCCTTGAGGTGCGAGACGTCGGAGGTTTCGCTGGAAAGCGAGATGAGCAGCCCATCCACGCGGCGCGACACGGCCTGCTGAATGTTGGCCACTTCCCGCTCGTACGACTCGTGGGTTTGGAAGATGATGACGTGGTAGCCCCGGTTGTAGGCAATGGCCTCGATGCCGTTGATGGCCTGCGAAAAAAAATTGTTCGCAATCTGGGGCACGATGACGCCCAGGGCCTTGCTGCTGCTGCCCTTCAGGCTCAGGGCAATGGGGTTGGGCCGGTAGTTGAGGCGCTCGGCGTATTCCATCACCAGCCGCTTGGTCTCGGGGCTGATTTCGTAGCTGTCGCGCAGGGCCCGCGACACCGTCGAGGTCGACAGGTTCAGGGCGTGCGCAATATCCTTAATGGTGACGGGGTCCAAGCGCGTGGGGTGTGGGAGTCGAACAAAGAACTATGGCATTCGAGGCCAACCGCTTGGGGCCAAGTGCCAGGGGAAGTTTTCCGAAGCCGCCAACCCGCCGCCGGCCGGGCCGGTAGCGCGGCACACAGCCAATTGCTGGCTCAGCAGTTGCGTTTTTCGGAAAGCTCCCCGGGCCAAATCTATTACAAGAGTAACAAAAATCTGGTTAAACGCCGCCGGGAGGTTCACCTCCGGCCGCTTGTGCCCCAGATTCGGCCAGATGCCGGAGCCAAATAGCTGCGCGGGCTCGGTGCCGTCGCCATCTTTGCGAAGGAGTCCCGGCCGTAAAATGGGCCGGGAGCGTCCGTTGCCGTTGAAAGTGTCAATTATGGATGTATCGCCCCTGCGAAAGAGAGTGGCGGCTGCCGTGGTGGCGGCCGGGTTCGGACTGATGGCCTTTGTGCCTCGGCTGGCCGAAGAAAGCCCCATTGCGCGCATTGCGCGCCAGTTGGGCGAATATTACGCCGCCGCGCGCGGCGAAAAAGCCTACCTGCACCTCGACCGGCCGGTGTACGCCACCGGCGAAACCATCTGGTTCAGCGCCTACGTCGTCGACGCCTCGCGCCACCAACTCGACTCGCTCAGCCAGGTGCTGCACGTCGACTTGCTGTCGCCGCAGCGCAAGGTGGTGGCCCGCCGCACCCTGCGCCTGCAAGGCGGCCGGGCCAGCGGCGACCTCTACATTGCCGACTCGTTGGCGGCCGGCACCTATGTGCTGCGCGCCTACACCAACTGGATGCGCAACGCCGGCGAAGACTTCGTGTACAGCCGCCGCCTGAGCGTGTGGCCGGCCTCGCCCCTGAGCCCGCCCGATGTGCCGGGCACCAGCGCCGCGGCCGCCGCGGGCAAGGGCAAAAGCGCGGCCGTCCGCCGGCCCGACGTGCAGTTTTTCCCCGAAGGCGGCTACTTGGTGGAAGGCTTGCCGGCCGTGGTTGCCTTCAAAGGCACCGATGCCACCGGCCGCAGCATCAGCGTGAAAGGGCAGGTGCTCAACGCCAAGGATGCCGTGGTGGCTTCGTTTAGCAGCCGGCACGCCGGCATGGGGCGCTTTGCGCTGGTGCCCGGCGCGGGCCAGCGCTACCGGGCCCGCGTGACGCTGCCCGACGGCAGCACCGCCGAGTACCCCTTGGCCGCGCCCCAAGCCAGCGGCTACTCGCTGCACGTGGTGGAAACCGCCGATAATTTCCTCGTGGAGGCGCGCTACCGGGGCACAACCGCCGCTGGCCCCGTGCAGCTCCTGACCCAAGTGCGGGGCGTGGCGGCCTACCCCGGCCCGCGCACGCTCACCGACGACGCGCCGGCCGTGTGGCGCATGCCGAAAAAGAATTACCCCAACGGCATCATCCACTTCACGCTGTTCGACGGGACGGGCGCGCCGCAGTGCGAGCGGCTGGCGTTTGTGCAGAACGGGCCGGCGGGTTTGAAAGTAACCGTCACCTCCGACCAGGCCAGCTACGGTGCCCACGCCCCGGTGCAGCTCTCGCTGAAGGTGACCGATGCCGCCGGCCAGCCGGTGGCCGCCAACCTGTCGGTGGGCGTGAGCGACGCCGGCCTCAGCGCCCTCGACCCCAACGCGGAAACCATTGCCTCGAACCTGCTGCTCACCTCGGACTTGGTGGGCTATGTGGAAAACCCGGGCTACTACTTCCGCGAGCAGACGCCCGCCACCGCCCAGGCTCTCGACGACCTGCTGCTGACCCAGGGCTGGCGGCGGTTTGTGTGGAAGGAAGTGCTGGCCGGCCAGGCGCCCCCCGTCCGTTTCAACCCGGAGCAAGACCTGTCGCTGGTGGGGCAGGTGGTGAGCGCGCAAGGCAACCGCCCCATCCCCAACAGCCAGCTGACTTTCCTGCAAACCCGGCCTTCCAAAAACATCGTCACCGCAACTACCGATGCGCAGGGCCGCTTCAGCTTCGCGGGCATTCCGGTGCGGGACACGGCCATCATCACCCTGCAGGCCCGGCGCGCACAGGGCGGCTCCAACGTCATCATTCGCCCCGACGACGGTCCCCCGCCCGGCAACCAGCCCCTGCCTGCGCTGCCGTCGCTGTCGGCCGCGCCGGCGGGCGTGGCGGCCTTTGTGCGCCGCAGCCGCCAGGCCCAGGCCGCCGACCTGGAACTGCACCCCGAGAAAGCCATTCGCAACATCAACCTCGACAACGTGGCCGTGACGGCGAAGCGGGAAACCGTGCCCCGCGACGACCCCCGCCGCCTCTACGGGGCCACGGGCGGCACCGTGATTGACTTCGCCAACAACCCGGCCGCGCAGTCGAGCCAGAACATTCTGCAGTTTTTGCAGGGCCGGGTAGCGGGCCTCACCGTGACCGGGAACCCGCCTAACATGACGGCCCAGATTCGGGGCGGCGGCACCCCGCTGTTCATCCTCGACGGGCAACGGGTGGACATTGATTTCATCAGCAGCATTGTGCCGACGGATGTGGAGTCGGTGGAAGTATTCAAAGGCACCGAAGCCGCCATTTTCGGGGGCAGCGGCGGCGCCATTGCCATTTACACCAAGCGCGCCAACCCCAACTACAAGGGCCCCGACACGGGCCCGGCGCCGGGCATTGCCACGGTGAAGCTGCCGGGCTTCTATCAGGCCCGCGAGTTCTATCAGCCGCGCTACAACGCCCTGCTCACCAACCCGCCCGCCGACCCGCGCACCAGCACCCTCTACTGGAACCCCAGCGTGCGCACCAACGCCGCGGGCCAAGCCGAACTGCACTTCTTCACCGCCGACGGCAGCGGCACCTTCCAAGCCGTGGTGGAGGGCCTAACCAAGCAAGGGGTTCCGGTGCAGGGCACGGGCACCATGTCGGTGCGCGGCAAGTAAGCGTTGATGAAAGTGCTTCCACACGGGAGGGCTTGAACCCCATGCTGAAAGCAGCCGGGGCATGAAGTTGCTTGCCAACCCCGAAGCAAAAGGCCCGCCATAATCTGTGCGGGCCTTTTGCTTCGGGGCCGCTACGGATGGCGAAGAAGCGGTTCAGGCAGTATGTCTCTTGCCGGTCCGACGCCCAGGCGGCCGACCGGTTTTCGGTCAACGGCCCTTTTGGTATTGTGTTTGCGGCAACCGGTCGGCTGCCTGGGGCGTCGGACCGTGCTGAACCGACTCTCCAAAAACTTCGAAATCATTTTCGCGCTACTTGCTGCGGAAGCGTGGCGGCCCAAGCCGGCACTGCCGAAATACAGCCGCACCGTCAGCTTTCGGGACAGGGGAGCAGGCCTTTGGCTTTGTTCGGGGACAATTTTGGACTTAATGGGGTAGTGAGAACGTTCCCGGCAACGATTGCGCAATTAAAGTCGGTTTTATAGGCCAAAACCGGGCTTTAAGGGCTGAGAAAGGGCCTAATATTGTTAGGGAAATCCTGTTTAAGGCTTTCGTCAATACTGGTTGCGCTGATGCGTACACCCCATTTTTTCTTGCAATGAAATCAATATTGGTATTGCTGCTGGCCAGCCTGGCCGCTTTTCTGGTGATGGCCTTCCGGCCCGAGGCCGCGCCGCAAACCCAGGTGTTCCTGGTCGGCGACTCGACCATGGCCGACAAGGCTGACCTGAGCAAGCCCGAGCGCGGCTGGGGCATGGCCTTTGGGCAGTATTTCGACGGCGGCGTGGTCATTCGCAACACCGCCGTGAACGGCCGCAGCACCAAGAGCTTCCTGCGCGAAGGCCGCTGGGCGAAGGTGATGGAGCAGCTGAAGCCTGGCGACTGGGTGCTCATTCAGTTTGGGCACAACGACTCGAAAGTGGAGGACAGCACCCGCTCGGCTCCGGCCCAAACCACCTACCGGCAGCTGCTCACCAAGTACGTGCAGGAAGCCAAGAAGAAAGGCGCCAACCCTGTGCTGCTCACGCCCGTAGGCCGGCGCTACTTCGACGAAGCCGGCAAGCGCAAGGACGACCACGGTGAATACCCCGGCGTGGTGCGCGAAGTGGCCAAAGCCCAAAAAGTGCTGCTGATTGACATGCACGAGAAGACCTGGGCGCTGTACTCGCAGCTCGGCGAGCAAGGCTCCCGGCCCCTGTTTTGGAGCTACCTGAACGGCTACTACCAGCCCAACCCTGTGGCTCCGGCCAAGAATGACAACACCCACTTCTCGGAATACGGCGCCACCCGCGTGGCCCAACTGGTGGCCCAAAGCGTGCAGGAACAAAAGCTGGCCCTGGCCTCGCACCTGAACACCACCGCGTTTGCCGGCAAGTTCACCTACGACCTGCCGGTGGTGTTGCAGCCCGTTTTCCGCAAGGACACCTTCAACATCGTTAAATACGGCGCCAAAGCCGACGGGCAGACGCTCAACACCGCCGCCATCCAGAAAGCCATTGACGCCTGCGCCGAGAAGGGCGGCACCGTGCTGATTCCGCGCGGGCTGTGGCTCACGGCCTCGCTGGAGCTGAAGAGCAACGTAAACCTGCACGTGGCCCAGGGCGCGCTGGTACAGTTCAGCAACAAGCTCACCGACTACCACCTCATCAAAACCACATGGGAAGGGGAGGACGCCGTGCGCAACCAGGCCCCGCTCTACGGTCACGACCTGGAGAACATTGCCATCACCGGCCCGGGCACGTTCGACGGCGCCGGCGACGCGTGGCGCATGGTGAAAAAGAGCAAGCTGAACGAGACGCAGTGGCAGAAGCTGCTGGCCTCGGGCGGCGCGCTGAACGAGAAGAAGGATACCTGGTACCCCACGGCGCAGTCGCTGAAAGGCTCCCTCGCCACCAAGCCCGGCATTCTGAAGCCTGGCCAGGAGCCCAACTTTGCCGATTACACCGACGTGAAGGATTTCCTGCGGCCCAACATGCTCAGCCTTACGCGCTGCAAGCAGATTTTGCTCGAAGGCTTCACCATTCAAAACTCGCCGGCCTGGACCATTCACCCGCTGCTGTGCGACAACATTACCATCCGCAACGTGACGGCCAAAAACCCTTGGTACGGCCAAAACACCGACGCGCTGGACCTGGAATCGTGCCGCAACGGCATCGTAGAAGGCTGCACGTTTGACGTAGGCGACGACGGCATCTGCATCAAGAGCGGCCGCGACGAGCAGGGCCGCAAGCGCGGCGTGCCCACGGAGAACTTCATCATCCGCGACACCAAAGTGTACCACGCCCACGGCGGCTTCGTGATTGGCTCGGAGATGTCGGGCGGTGCCCGCAACCTGTACGTGAGCAACTGCACTTTCATGGGCACCGATGTGGGCCTGCGTTTCAAAACCGCCCGCGGCCGCGGCGGCGTGGTCGAAAACATCTTTGTGGACGGCGTGGACATGACCGACATTGCCGGCGAGGCCATCCTCTTCGACATGTATTACGCCGCCAAGGACCCCGTGCCCCTACTGGGCGAAAGCACCGCGCCGCCCGTGATGGCCGCCGAGCCCCTGAACGAAGGCACGCCGCAGATGCGCAACTTCCGCATTCGCAACGTGACGTGCAAGGGCGCAACCACCGCCATCTTGGTGCGCGGCCTGCCCGAAATGGCCGTGAAAGACATTCGCATCGAAAACGCGGTGCTGGAAAGCAAGAAGGGCATGGTGTGCCAGGAGGCCGAGAACATTCAGTTGAAAAACGTGGCCATTTACTCCACCGATACCAAGCCCGTGCTGGAGGTGCAAAACAGCCGCAATATTGCGCTGGACGGCATCCGCTATGCCAGTGGCGCCGAGCTGCTGCTGCGCGTCACCGGCAACCGCACCAAGGACATTCGCCTGACCAACACCGATACCAAGCAGGCCAAAAAGCAGATAGAGTTGGGTGATAAAGTGGGCAAAAAAACAGTCTTACTGTCGCAGAAATAATAGCCTGCTGGTGGCTGCTACCGGGCGAAACGGCTTCTCATAAGCTGTTTGAATTATCAAACAGCTTATGAGAAGCCGTTTCGCCCTCAGTATGCCTGCCGGTCCGACGCCCTAGGCGTCGGACCGGTTGTTGAGAGGACGTTGAATATAGATAGCGCAGGCACCAACCGGTCGGACGCCTAGGGCGTCGGACCGGCAGGCGTACCCCAACGCCGAATTCGCTTATGCTCAGTCATTAGGAACCGCCCGGGAAATTCCGGTGGCGGTTTCTAGCGGCTGAGCTACTTCTATTTAGGCCTGTTATCTTCTTTATCGGGGCAAATGGATAGGGGAGAGGTGCCCGGCTAGCGGGCTCCGGGAACGTTCCCGGCAACGTATGCGCAAATAAATCGGGGTTTTTGGAGACCTAAGGCTTTGGGTAGCACCTAATATTGGCGACCTCATTGGCGCTAATGCATCATTAGGTGCAAGTGGGGTAAAAAAGTATTGCTCACCTTTTTCCCACCCACCATGCCAAACCCACTACTTCGATTTCTCATCTTGGTTATGTTGCTGAGCAACGCCATGTTGAGCCACGCCCAGAGCCGCCAGGTGAGCGGCCGGGTCCTCGACCGGGAATCCAAAACCGGCCTGCCAGGCGCCACCATTGTGGTGGAGAACACGAACAACGGCACCAGCACGGGCACCGACGGTGGGTTCACCCTCGACATTCCCGGCAACGTCACCAACCCCCGCCTCGTGGTGAGCTACGTGGGCTACACCTCCCAGACGGTGCCCGTGACCGACGCCGGCACCATCGACGTGACGCTGCAGCCGGACCAGAAGTCGCTGGAAGAAGTGGTGGTCATCGGCTACGGCACGGCCAAGCGCAGCGACGTGACCGGCGCCATCGTGTCGGTGAAGGAAGAAGACTTGAAGAAGGTGCCGGTGGCCAACGTGATGGAGTCGCTGCAGGGCCGCTTGCCCGGCGTCGACATCACGCGCAGCAGCGGCTCGTCGAGCTCGGGCGTGAACATCACCGTGCGCGGCAACCGCTCGCTCACGGCCAACAACGGCCCGCTGTTCATCGTGGACGGCATCCAGTACACGTCCATTCAGGACATCAACCCGAACGACATTGCCGGGATGGAGGTGCTGAAAGACGCGGCTTCCACGGCCATTTACGGGTCGCGCGGCGCCAACGGCGTTATCATCGTGACCACCAAGAAGGGCGCTTCGGGCAAAACGCGGGTGTCGCTGAATTCCTATTACGGCATCACCGACGTGGTGCTCTACCCGCTGGTGAACGACGCGGCCGGCTATATTGCCCAGCGCCGCGAGGCCTTCCGCACCACCGGGCAGTGGAACAGTCCCGCCGACGACCCCAAAATCTTCTCTACTTTCCAGCAGCAGTCCATCGCCAACGGCGTCTCGACGCGCTGGCCCAAGGAGTTTCTGAAGCAGGGCCGGCAGCAGGAGCATCAGGTGGGCCTGGCGGGAGGTAGCGACCAAACCAAGTTCTACCTCTCGTTTGACTACTACAACGAGCAGGGCAACCTGCGGCTCGATAACCTGAACCGCTACACCGGCCGCGTGAACGTGGAGCACGCCCTTTCGCCGAAGCTGAAAATCGGCACCCAAAGCCAGCTCACTTATTACAACCAGGACAACCGCCGCGACCCGCTCAACATCGCCAACAAGGTGGACCCCTTGGCCGCGCCCTACGACGCCGACGGCAACCTCGCCATCTACCCCAACAGCGGCAGCTTCATCAACCCGCTGTCGGACGAAGTGGAGGGCAACTACGAGAACAACGTGCGCACCATGCGCACCTTCCTCACCGCCTTCGTCGATTATCAGATTCTTAACGACCTGAACTTCCGCTCCAACGTGGGCCTGACGCTGGGCACGGCCCGCACCGGCATTTTCCTGGGCTCGAACACGGTGGACCGAAACGGCTCTATTCCGCTCTCGTCCTACGCTACGCAGTTCGACACCAACTGGAGCTGGGAAAACATCCTGAACTACAACAAGACCTTCGGCGACCATTCGCTGACGCTGACCGGCGTGACCTCGCTGCTCACCTTCAACACCGAATCGGGCCGGAGCCAGGGCGGCAACCAGCTGCTGGGCTACCAGCTCTACTACGCCTTGGGCAACGCCAACCAGCAGCTCGCCATCAACAGCGCCTATTCTGACAGCAAGCTGATTTCGTTCTCGGGCCGGGCCCAGTACAATTATAAGAGCCGCTACCTGCTCACCCTCACGGGCCGCTCCGACGGCTCCTCCAAGCTGGCCAAGGGCAACAAGTGGGCCTTCTTCCCGTCGGCTGCCGTGGCCTGGCGCATCTCGGAAGAAGCTTTCCTGAAAGACCAAACCGTGCTGAGCGACCTGAAGCTGCGCGTGAGCTATGGCTTGGCCGGCAACTACGACATTCCGCCGTACTCGTCGCAGTCGCTGCTTACCCGCATTCCCTTTGCCTACGGCGACGTTTCGGCCCCCGGCTATGCCTTCAGCAACCGCATCGGCAACCCCGATTTGACCTGGGAGCTGTCGACTACCGCCAACGTGGGCGTGGACTTCGGCCTGCTGCGCAACCGCCTCACCGGCTCGGTGGACATCTACGAAACCAACACCGACGACCTGCTGCTCGACCGCGTGCTGGCCGCTACTTCCGGTGTTAGCGTGATTACCCAAAACGTGGGCAAAACCCGCAACCGCGGCGTCGAGCTGGGCTTGAACGCGCTGGTGATGGAGCGCGGCGACTTCCGCTGGAACGTGGCCGCCACCTGGTACAAGAACGTGGAAGAAATCGTGGCCCTGAGCACCGACGCCAACGACATCAACAACGGCTGGTTTATTGGGCAGCCAACGCGCGTGTTCTACGACTACGAGAAAATCGGCATCTGGCAAACGGCTGACGAAAAGCCCGCGGGCGTGAAAGCCGGCCAGATTAAGGTGAAGGACCAGGACGGCAACGGCACCATTACGGCCTCGGCCGACCGCAAGGTGCTGGGCTCGGCCCTGCCCAAGTGGAGCAGCAGCCTCGCCACCGACGTTACCTACAAAGGCTTCAGCCTGGGCCTGCAAATCTTCGCCCGTTACGGCCAGATGATTAACTACGAGTACGACCAGCTGTTTGACCCGCAAGGCACCGAAAACAGCTCGAAGCAGGATTACTGGACCCCGGAAAACCCCACCAATAACTTCCCGCGCCCCGACGCCAGTCTGTCGAAATCGACGTTGCAAAACAGCCTCTACGGCACCACGCTGGCCTACCGCGACGGCTCCTACGTGAAGCTGCGCGCCGCCACCATTGGCTACAACGTCCCCGCCGCCTGGGTGGGCAAAATTGGCGTGGCCTCGGCCCGCATCTACGTGCAGGGCAAAAACCTGCTCACCTTGAGCAAAATCGACAACTACGACCCCGAGCGGGCCGCCGCGGCTGCCGCTTCCAACGGCGAGCGGACGGCCACGAGCAACAACACCAACGCCAACAACGGCGTGGGCCTCGCGCCGCTTTCCAACCCCATTCCGCGGGTCATCACAGTCGGCGTCAACCTCGGTTTCTAACTCCCACCCACCCTTTTCATTTGACTTCCAAGCATGAAATATTCTGCTTCACTTTTGAAAAAAACGCTGGTGGCCGGAACGCTGCTGTGCACCTTGCCCGCTTGCGAAAAGCAGCTGGAAGAATACAACCCCTCGGGCGTGACGCCCGAAGCCGCCTACGCCACGCCCGCCGGCTTCGAGAGCCTCGTGAACGCCGCCTACTCCTACAACCGCTGGTGGTACGGCAAAGAAGACGGCTACAGCATGTCGGAAATGGGCACCGACCTGTGGCACCGCGGCGCCGGCGACGTGAACCCCGACCTGACCGACTACACCGCGCTGCAGTCCAACTCGGTGGCCGTCGAAAGCCTGTGGGGCAAGCTCTACGCCGCCGTGAACGTGTGCAACGCCGGCGTCCAAAACGTGAGCAAGTCGGGCCTCTCGGCTGATTTGCAAAAGCGGCGCGAGGGCGAGCTGCGCTTCCTGCGGGCCTTCTACTACTGGCACATCGTGGAAACCTGGGGCGGCGTGCATTTCACCACCGAGCCCACGACCGGCGTGCAAACCACCGCCAACCGCACCCCGGTCGCCGACTTCTACAAGCAGATTCTTGAGGACCTCAACTTCGCGGTCGCCAACCTGCCCAACACCACCACCGAGTACGGCCGGGCCACCAAGCCCGCCGCCGAAGCCTTCCTGGCCCGCATGCACCTCACCCGCGGCAACAACCAGGAAGCCGCCACGCTGGCCCAAAAGGTCATTTCGGGCTACAACTTCCAGCTGCTGCCCCGCTACGCCGACCTCTGGAACATGGCCAACATGGAAAACCGCGAGGTGGTGTGGGCCGTGAACTACGCCAAGGACCTCAGCCTGAACGACATCGTGGATGCATCAGCGTACCCCGCCGGCCACCCCCGCGGCAGCAACAACGGCCACTTGCTGTGGATGATGAAGTACGACGACCAGCCCGGCATGGTGCGCGACGTGGCCAACGGCCGCCCCTTCAACCGCTACATGCCGTCACTGTTCCTGCTCGACTTGTTCGATGAAACCAAGGACGCCCGCTACGCCGCCACGTTCAAAACCACCTGGATTGCCAACGCCGCCGTGGCCGGCCGTTTCGCCGTGGGCGACACCGCCGTGGTGGCCACCAAGCGCGAGATTCCGGCCGCTGTGGAAGCCACCAAGAAGTACCGCATCTGGGACCGGAGCGCCGTGTACCGCGCCAACGGCACTGTAGGCGGCGACCGCCTTCACTACGTGTGCCTCAAGAAGTTCGACGACCCCACCCGGCCCACGCTCAACGAAGCCCAAAGCTCCCGCGACGTGTTTGTGCTGCGCCTGGCCGACGTGTACCTGATGGCCGCCGAAGCCAATTTCAAACTTGGTAATACCGGGCCAGCCGTAACGCAAATCAACGCGGTGCGGCGCCGGGCCGCCATTCCTGGCCGCGAGGCCCAGATGGAAATCACGGCCGCCGACTTGTCGCTGGACTTCATCCTGGACGAGCGCGCCCGCGAGCTGGCCGGCGAGCAAACCCGCTGGTTCGACCTCAAGCGAACCGGCAAACTCGTTGACCGCGTGAAGCGCTTCAACCCGGAGTCCGGCCCCAGCATTCAAGCCTTCCACGAGGTGCGGCCCATTCCGCAACGCCAACTCGATGCCATCACCAACAAGAGCGAGTTCACTCAAAACCCCAATTACCGGTAGCCCTCAGCCGCCGCAGCCCGCAAACCGTCCGGATAATTCCGGACGGTTTTTTGCGTGAATTCCTCCCCAAAGTCCGTCATGTTTATCTGGCGTCCGTGCGGCCGAAACAACTCCATAAGGCCGCCGTGGCTCCCCTCTCTTTTGGAGAGGGGCGGGGGTGAGGTTTTCCACGCGAGATGCTTCGCTGCGCTCTGCATGACCGTTAGATTTGCTGCATCACCGAATACACCATTCGGCCTAATTCTTAACCAATCTTCCTCCAGTCGCTAATACTTCGCTATGACAGCACGCTTGCTTGGCAGCTTACTTCTGCTAACCGCCGCCCAATCCCTAAGTGCCCAAACGGCCCCGAAGCCTGCGCCCATGTCGCAGCGCATGGCCGACGCCTTCATCTCCTGGCATCCCGACTCCATCCTCATCGGCACGCGCAAAACCGCCCGTTGGGACTACGAGCAGGGCTTGATGATGAAGGCCCTGGAACGGGTGTGGCAGCGCACCGGCGACGCCAAATACTACACCTACATTAAGAAGGACCTCGACCAGTTTGTGCAGCCCGACGGCAGCATCCGCACCTACAAGCTGGAAGACTACAACCTCGACAACCTCACCACCGGCCACGCCCTGCTGATGATGAGCCAGCTCTCGCTGCCCAGCAACGGCAACGAGAAGTACGTCAAGGCCGCTCAGCTCCTGCGCAAGCAGCTCGACGGCCAGCCCCGCACTAAAGCCGGTGGCTTTTGGCACAAGAAAATCTACCAGAACCAGATGTGGCTCGACGGCCTGTACATGGCCGAGCCGTTCTACGCCGAGTACAGCAAGACCTTCAACCAGCCCGCGGGCTTCGACGACGTGGCCAAGCAGTTTGCCCTTATCGAGAAGAACCTCGTTGACTCCAAAACCGGCTTGCTCTACCATGGCTACGACGAGAGCAAAGAGCAGCAGTGGGCCAACAAAACCACCGGCCAGTCGCCCAACTTCTGGGACCGCGGCATTGGCTGGTACAGCATGGCGTTGGTCGACGTGCTCGACTACTTCCCCGCCAACCACCCGCAGCGCCCGGCGATTGTGAAAGCCCTGCAGCGCCTAGCCCCCGTGCTGGCCAAGTACCAGGACCCCAAAACCGGCACATGGAGCCTCGTGATGGCGCAGGAAAGCCGCAAGGGCAACTATGCCGAGGCCTCGGGCAGCAGCATGTTCGTGTACGCGCTGGCCAGAGGCGCCCGCATGGGCTACTTGGATAAAAAGTATGCCGAGGTGGCCCGCAAAGGCTACGAAGGCCTGCTGAAAACCTTCGTGGCCACGGAGCCGGCCGGCGCGCTGGCCTTCAACGGCACCGTGAGCGTGGGCGGGCTGGGCGGCAATCCATATCGCAACGGCTCGTTTGAATACTACCTGAGCGAGCCGCTCCGCAAAAACGACTTGAAAGGCGTGGGCCCGTTCATCTTGGCGAGCACCGAAATGGAAATTGCGGCCGAGAACAGCCTGGGTCAGAACAAGACCGTGGGCCTCGACTACTACTTCAACCACGAGATGCGCAAAAACGCCCTCACCGGCGAGCAGGAGCAGTGGCACTACACCTGGGAAGAGCGCAGCCACGGCGGCTTCTATTTCTGGGGCAACCAGTTCCGGGAGCTGGGCGCTAAGACGGTAGCGGCGCCCACGGCGCCCACGGCCGCTAGCCTCAAGAACCTGAGCGTGTACATCATCGTGGACCCAGACTCGCGCAAGGAGTCGCCCAAGCCCAACTACGTGCAGCCCGCCGACAGCAAAGCCATTGCCGACTGGGTGAAGGCCGGCGGCACCCTCGTGCTTTTCGCCAACGACACGGCTAACTGCGAAACCAAGCGCTTCAACGAACTGGCCAAGAACTTCGGCGTGCAGTTCACCGACCAGAGCGTGAACATGGTGAAAGGCGACCAGTTCGAGCAAGGCAAAGTGGACCTCACGCCCGGCAAAGCCGTGTTCAAAACGGCTGGCACTGCCTACGTGAAGGAGTTGTCGGTGCTGGCGCTGCAGAGCCCGGCGCAGCCGCTGGTGGCCAACGGCGGCAAGAACATCATGGCCACGGCCATGCTGGGCAAGGGCCGGGTCTTCGTCCTCGGCGACCCGTGGCTCTACAACGAGTACGTGGACGGCCGCAAGATTCCCGCCACCTATCAAAATTTTCAGGCTGGAAAAGATTTAGCTGCTTGGCTGCTAGGCAGTAAGTAATTGACTAGAAGGGCTGACGCAATTAGTTGAGCCACTACACAATCGGTTGTGTAAGCGGTTGTGACTTAAGCTCGGCCCTCGGGGAGAAAAGCGGCTATCGGCAACGTTTTCGGAACGGCTTCTGAAGGAAAAACAAAGATTTTCCTTTCAGAAGCCGTTTTTTTACCGGAACATTACCTTTCCATAGCTTCGCCAACGCTACGCTTTGCCGCGTGCGAAGCAACAGCACCTTAATTCCCACTCTTTCGCTCAATGAACAAGCTCGACACGATTGATTACATCGTTTTCTTCGTCTACTTCATCATCGTATCCGGCTACGGCATCTGGGTGTACCGGCGCAAAACGGGCCACGACGGCACCCTCGAAGGCGATTCCAAGGACTACTTCCTCGCCGAAGGCTCCCTGACGTGGTGGGCCATCGGTTCCTCGCTCATCGCCTCCAACATCTCGGCCGAGCAGTTCGTGGGCATGTCCGGTTCGGGCTTTAAGATGGGCCTGGCCATTGCCACCTACGAGTGGATGGCGGCCATCACGCTGGTCATCGTGGCCGTGTTCTTCATCCCGGTGTACCTGAAGAACCACATTTTTACGATGCCGCAGTTCCTCAACCAGCGGTACAACGGCACGGTGGCCATGATTATGGCCATTTTCTGGCTCGCCCTCTACGTGGTGGTCAACCTCACTTCGATTCTCTACCTCGGTGCCATTGCCATTAGCAGCATCGCCGGCCTGAACCTGGAGTTCTGCCTCTACGCGCTGGCCGGGTTTGCCGTCATCATCACGCTGGGCGGCATGAAGGTGATTGGCTTCACCGACGTTATTCAGGTGTTCTTCCTGATTTTGGGCGGCCTCGCCACCACCTACTTGGCCCTGGACCTGGTGGCCGAGCACTACGGGCAGTCGGGCGTTATCAGCGGCTTCAACCTGATGACTCAGAACGCCGGCGACCACTTCCAGATGATTTTCAAGAAGGACAACCCCAATTACATGGACCTGCCCGGCCTGACCGTGCTGCTCGGCGGCATGTGGATTGTGAACCTAAACTACTGGGGTTGCAACCAGTACATTACGCAGCGCGCCCTGGGCGCCGACCTGCCCACGGCTCGCGCCGGCATCTTGTTCGCCGCGTTCCTCAAGCTGCTGATGCCCGTGATTGTGGTACTGCCCGGCATTGCGGCCTACGTGCTCTACAAGCAGGACGTGTTCGGCCCCGCCGAGTTTGGCCAGGGCGCCGACTTGAACCCTGACCGTGCGTATCCGGTGCTGCTCAACATCCTGCCGGTGGGCTTGAAAGGCTTGTCTTTCGCGGCCCTCACGGCGGCCGTGGTGGCCTCGCTGGCCGGTAAGGCCAACTCGATTGCGACCATCTTTACCCTCGACGTTTACAAGAAGGTCATCAATCCCGAAGCTTCGGAGAAGAAGCTGGTGGCCGTGGGCAAAATCTCGGTTATCGTGGCCATGATTCTGGGCGTGCTCATCGCGCCACACCTGGGCATCGACAAGAAGGGGGGCTTCCAGTACATTCAGGAGTACACCGGCTTCGTGTCGCCGGGCATTTTTGCCATGTTCATCCTGGGCTTCTTCTGGAAGAAAACGACTTCCACCGCTGCGCTGTTCGCCACCATTGGCGGCTTCCTGCTGTCGGTGGGCTTCAAGTTCTTGCCTACCGTGATGGACCTTTCGTTCTTGGCGCCGCTGGGTTTCGCGGTGCCGAATGCGGCGGGTGTATACGAAATCCCCTTCCTCGACCGGATGGGCTTCGTGTTCGTCATCTGCGTCTTCGTTATGGTGCTCATCAGCCTGTTTGAAACCAGCCGCGGCGTAAAAACCAACGGTTTGGAAGTCGACAGCAGCATGTTCAAGCCGCAGCCGAGTTTCGCCATTGGCGCCGGGGCCATTGTCGTTATCCTGACCGCGCTCTACACCATCTATTGGTAGAAGCGGGAGCCTAATCGTTGCCCTTGAAACCCACAGTTAGGCCGTTTTCGCGGGCTGATTGTGGGTTTTGCTTGTGGGCTGAATTGTAAAAAGCAGCGCTTATGTTTCACCTCACCCGCCAACTAGTGCTCGGCATCGGGTTGGCCCTCAGCTTTGCGCTAAGCGCCGCCGCCCAGTCTACGTTGTCGAAAGTTTGGGTGCCCGACCTGGGCAACGGCACCTACAAAAACCCGGTGCTCTACGCCGACTATTCCGACCCCGACGTAGTGCGGGTGGGCAGCGATTATTACCTAACCTCGTCGAGTTTCAACGCCGTGCCGGGCCTGCAAATCCTGCATTCCAAGGATTTGGTGAACTGGTCCATCATCGGGGCGGTGTTCAAAGAGCAACCGCCCGTGGCTGAGTTTCGGCTGCCGCAGCACGGCAATGGGGTGTGGGCGCCCGCCATCCGCTACCACAACAAGCAGTTCTACATCTACTACCCCGACCCCGACCGCGGCATTTACGTGACGCGCGCCACCAACCCGGCCGGGCCCTGGGAAACGCCCAAACTCATTAAAGAAGCCAAGGGCTGGATTGACCCCTGCCCGCTTTGGGATACCGACGGGCAGGCCTACCTCGCGCACGCTTTTGCGGGCAGCCGGGCCGGTTTCAAGTCCATCATCGCCGTGTCGCGCATGACCCCCGACGGCCTAAAGGTTGTCGGCGACGATGCCTTGGTGTTCGATGGCCACGCCAAGCACCCCACCATCGAAGGGCCCAAGTTCTACAAGCGCGGCGGCTACTACTACATCTTCGCGCCCGGTGGCGGCGTGCCCACCGGCTGGCAAACCGTGCTGCGCTCCAAAAACGTGTTCGGCCCCTACGAAGACCGAATTGTGATGGACCAAGGCAAGACGCCGGTCAACGGCCCGCACCAGGGCGCCTGGGTGGATACCCCCGACGGCAAAGAGGACTGGTTTCTGCATTTCCAGGACCAGGGCGCCTACGGCCGGGTGGTGCACCTGCAGCCCATGATTTGGAAGAACGACTGGCCCGTCATCGGCACCGACCCCGACGGCGACGGCAAAGGCCAGCCCGTGCTCACCTACCGCAAGCCCCGCGTGCCCGGCCCGGCGCAACCCCTGGCTACGCCCGCCACTTCCGACGAGTTCAGCCGCACCGCGCTGGGCCTGCAATGGCAGTGGCACGCCAACCCGCAAATCGGGTGGTCGTTTCTGAACGGGCCCCAGGGCTACCTGCGGCTGTACGCCGTGCCGCTGCCCGCCGATTTTAAGAACTACTGGCAGGTGCCCAACCTGCTGATGCAGAAGTTTCCGGCCGAGGTGTTCACCGCCACCACCAAGCTGACGTTTACGCCCCGATTCGATGGAGAAAAGGTGGGCCTGCTGGTGATGGGCCTTGATTACGCCCACCTGTCGATAACCAACCAAGCGGGCCGCTGGCAGATTGCCCAAACCACCTGCCGCGACGCCGACAAACTCACCCCGGAAACGGGCGCGGCGCCCGTCAGCATTGCGCCAGCTACGGGCCCCGTGTACCTGCGGGTGCAGGTGACGGCCGGGGCCAAGTGCCGCTTCAGCTACAGCTTGGACGGACAGAAATTCGAGCCCGTCGGTACTGAATTTCAGGCCCGCGAAGGGAAGTGGATTGGGTCGAAAATTGGCTTATTCTGCAATCGAATTGGCAAAACGAATGATTCGGGCAATGCAGACTTGGACTGGTGGCGTGTGACGCTCTAAATTCGCAGGGTGTACTACCGCCTCCAAAAATATACGCTTTGTTCCGTCCCACCCATGACTAAATTTCTACTTGTTGCCTTCTTGTTCCTCAGCCTGACCGGCTTTGCGCAGAACTCCCGCGTGACCGTGGCCCAGGATGGCAGCGGCACCTACCGAACTGTGCAAGAGGCCCTCGACGCGGTGCCGCTGAACAACACGCGGCCCGTCGTCATCTTCATCAAAAAAGGCATCTACAAGGAGAAGCTCAACCTGCCGAAAAAGAAAGATTTTGTGCGCCTGGTGGGCGAGGACCTCAACACCACGGTGCTGACCTACGACGATTATAACGGCCGCACGCCCGCTAATGGCGAGCCGCTCGGCACGTCCGAAGCTTCTACTTTTCGGGTATTTGGCAAGAATTTCTCGGCTGAAAACATCACCTTCGAAAACACGGCCGGCACGTTAGGGCAGGGCCCCGCCATGTGGGTGTACGGCGACAAAGCCCGCTTCGAGAACTGCCGCTTCCTGGGCTTCCGCGACACGTTGTATGCCTACGGCTACGGCAGCCGGCAGTTTTACAAGAACTGTTACGTGGAGGGCGTCACCGACTTCATGCTGGGTTCGGCTACGGCGTATTTTGAGGACTGCACGCTGTTTTGCAAGCCGGGCGGCACCGTGATGATTGCCACTTCCACCCCGGACAGCATCCGCTACGGCTTTGTGCTGTCGGGCTGCAAAATAGTTGGCGACGCCCCCGACGACTCATACTACATTGCCCGGCCGTGGAAGCCCTTCGGCAAGACCGTACTGCTGAACTGCGAGCTGAGCAAAATCATCAAGCCCAAAGGCTGGGACCATTGGGGCAAGGAAAGCAACAAGCAGGACGCTTTTTTCGCCGAGTACAAATCCATCGGTCCGGGGGCTGCCCCCAAAGCGCGCATCTTGTGGTCGAAGCAGCTCACGCCCCAGCAGGCGGCTTTCTACACCCGCAGCACCGTGCTGGGCGGCTGGGACCCCACGCGGGTTGAGTAAAAGACGACGGGCATGAAGACGCACAGCTTATTCCTGGCCCTGCTCCTTGTGGGGGCAAAAGCCCATGCCCAACAAACACCCGCCCCCGCTGCGCCCGCCCCGCAGGTGACGCAGATGACCGTGGCTCAGGACGGGACGGGCACCTACCGCACCATTCAGGAAGCCGTGAATGCCTCCCGGGATTTGTCGCAGGTAACGGTCACCATCTCCATCAAAAACGGCATCTACCGCGAAAAGCTGGTGGTGCCCTCCCACAAAACGCACGTGAAGCTGGTGGGCGAAAGCGCCGCGGGCACCGTCATCACCTTTGCCGACCACACCGGCGACGCGGCCGGGCACAACACCTATTCTTCGCACACCGTGCTGGTGCAAGCCAACGACTTCACCGCCGAAAACATAAGCTTCGAGAACGCGGCGGGCCCCGTGGGCCAGGCCGTGGCCCTGCACGTGGAAGGCGACCGCGCCATTTTCCGCAACTGCCGCATGCTGGGCAACCAAGACACCCTGTTTCCGGCCGTGGAAAACAGCCGGCAGTATTACGTGAACTGCTACATCGCCGGCACCACGGATTTTATTTTTGGCACCGCCACGGCTGTTTTCGAGGGCTGCACCATTCACAGCAAGCGCAACTCCTACATCACGGCGGCCGCCACCACCGCGCGCCAGCTCTACGGCTTTGTGTTCCTGAATTGCAAGCTCACCGCCGACACCGCCGCCCGCAAAGTATACTTGGGCCGGCCGTGGCGCCCAAACGCCAAAACGGTGTTCCTCAACACCGAGATGGGCGCGCACATTGCGCCCGCCGGCTGGGACAATTGGCGCAACCCCGCCAACGAGAAAACGGCCTTCTACGCCGAGTACCGTTCCACCGGCCCCGGCGCCAGTCCCAAAGGCCGGGTGGCTTGGGCGCGGCAGTTATCAGCCAAGGAAGCCAAACGCTACACGCTGAAGGCCATATTCGGGGGTGCACAGCCGTGGGAGCCTAGCCAGCAATAAGTGTCACGCATCTCGGCGCCCCGAAGCACTGAGGCAGGCACCGAAGTAAGAAAAACGCATGAAGTGCGACTCGGAGCGATTTATAGTTATAATGCAAAATTCACCGAATGGCTCCGGTGCCATTTGCTACAGAGTAAATTTGGCTTTCCTGGCTTATATGGGGCATTTTAAACGCAAAAAAAGCTTGGCTTGTCCCTTGTGGCATCGTTCCCGGCAACGATTGCACAAAAAAACATTGTCCAACTCTTGGATTTGGCCGGGCTAGCGTGAAACCTTTAATGTAGCAAAACCACCCTCTACGGGATTGGCCCGCTAAATGGCTTCTTTTGTCGTCTTCGTCACGTCCTTTTTATGACTGCATTCCCTTCCTCGTTTAGCCTGGCTGGCAAGCGTGCCCTCGTCACGGGATGCGACCGGGGCATTGGGCAGGCCATTGCCTTGGGGCTGGCCGAAGCCGGCGCTGACGTCATCGGCGTGTCGCGGAGCATGCCCCAGGGCGGCGAGACGGAGCTGGCCGTGCGGGCACTGGGCCGGGAGTACCACGGCTACCGCGCCGATTTCGGGGACTTGGGCCAGTTGAACGGCTTCATCCAGCAGGTACAGGCGGACTTCCCCATTATAGACATCTTATTCAACAACGCCGGCACCATCCGACGCGCCCCGGCCGCCGAGCACTCCGACGAAGATTGGGACGCGGTGCTGACCATCAACCTCGACGCGCCTTTCCGCTTGGCCCGCGCCATCGGCGGGCAAATGCTGCGGCAGGGAAGCGGCAAAATCGTGTTCACGGCCTCGCTGCTCACGTTTCAGGGCGGCATCAACGTGCCGGGCTACGCGGCCAGCAAAGGCGGCGTGGGCAGCCTGGTGAAAGCCCTGGCCAACGAGTGGGCCGGCCGCGGCGTGAACGTGAACGCCATTGCCCCCGGCTACGTGGCCACCGACAATACCGCCGCCCTGCGCCAGGACCCCGACCGCTCGGCCAGCATCCTGGGCCGCATCCCGGCCGGTCGCTGGGGCACGCCCGATGATTTCAAAGGCCCAGCCGTTTTCCTGGCTTCGGCCGCTTCCGACTACGTGCACGGCACCATCCTCACCGTCGACGGCGGCTGGATGGGGCGGTGATTTGCTGATTATGTGATGTGCTAATGTGTTGAGTGTTCTCCATCACAAGGCAACCCAATACGCCAACGCATCATCGTTTTAGTCAGCATATCAGCACATTACATAATTAGCACATCCTCCTCATGACCCAGCGCTTTGCCATCGGCCCCCGCGAAACCGCCACGCTCCACACGGCCGGCCTTCGGGAACATTTCCTGATTGAAAACATCTTCGTGGGCGGCCACATCGAGCTGACGTACACGCACTACGACCGCATGATTGTGGGCGGTGCCCAGCCCATGGATGCAGCGCTGTCGCTGCCTTGCCCGGAATCGCTCAAGGCCGACTTCTTCTTGGAGCGCCGCGAGTTGGGCGCCCTGAACGTGGGCGGCGCCGGCACCGTTACGGTGGACGGCACCGCCTACGAGTTGAACTACCAGGATTGCCTCTACGTGGGCATGGGGGCGAAAGAGGTGGCGTTTGCCAGCGCCGACGCGGCCCAGCCGGCCAAGTTCTACTTGCTGTCGGCGCCGGCCCACCACGCGTACCCCACCACCCGCCGCACCCAGGCCGAGGCCACGCCCGTGGAAATGGGCGCCGTGGAAACGGCCAACCGCCGCACCATCTACAAATACATCTACCAGGAAGGCATCCAGAGCTGCCAGCTGGTGATGGGCCTCACGCAGCTGCAGGAAGGCAGCGTGTGGAACACCATGCCCAGCCACACCCACGACCGGCGCATGGAGGCCTACCTCTACTTCAACCTGCCCGCCGGCCAGCGCGTGCTGCACCTGCTGGGCGAGCCCACCGAGACGCGCCCGCTGTGGGTGAACAACGAGCAGGCCATCCTCTCGCCGCCGTGGTCCATCCACACCGGCTGCGGCACCAGCGCTTACGCCTTCATCTGGGGCATGGCCGGCGAAAACCGCGAATACACCGACATGGACGCCGTCCCCCTCGACACGCTACGCTAAACTAACTCACTACACTCCCACTCAACTTTATACTGATGAAAAAACAATTTCTCCTGTTCTGGCTGCTGCTCCTGGGGAGCATTGGGCTAGCGGCGGCGCAGAACCGACAGGTTCAGGGCGTCGTGAAATCGGCCGAGGGCGAAACCCTTCCCGGCGTGACCGTGCTGGTGGAAGGCACCACCAACGGCGCTTCCACCGGCCCGAATGGTGACTACAGCCTCACGCTGCCCGAGGCTACTGCGGCCGATGCCACCCTGCGCTTCAGCTTCGTGGGCTTCGTGCCGCAGGCCATCAAAGTGGGCAGCCAGTCCACCATCAACGTGACCCTGGCTTCGGATTCGAAGCAGCTAGAGGATGTGGTGGTAATTGGCTACCAGGAAGTGCCGCGGCGCGACGTTACCGGTTCGGTGTCGTCGGTGGGTGCGCAGCAGATTAAGGACATCCCCGTGAACTCGGCCGCTGAGGCACTGACCGGCCGCTTGGCTGGTGTGCAGCTCACCTCGGCCGAAGGCACCCCGGGCAACAACAACGTGCAGATTCGGGTGCGCGGCGGCGGTTCCATCACTCAGGACAACTCGCCGCTGTACGTGGTCGACGGTATTCAGATTGAAAACGCGCTGAGCGTGATTGCGCCGCAGGACATTCAATCAGTCGACGTGCTGAAGGATGCTTCCTCGACGGCCATCTACGGCGCGCGCGGCGCCAACGGCGTAGTTATCATCACGACCAAGAGCGGGCGTGAAGGCCGCACTGCCGTTACCTACAACGGCTTTGGCGGCTTCCGTCGCCTTAGCAATAAGCTGGACGTGATGGGTCCGTCTGACTACGTGAATTGGCAGTACGAGCGGGCCCGCCTGTCGGGCAACGCCGCCGATTTGTCGAGCTCCTTTGCCACGTTCAAGCGCATTTTCGGCTCCACCAATTTCACCAGCGACACGCTGAACCGGGTGCGCAACGCGCCATTCCGCGACTGGCAGGACGAGGTGTTTGGCCGCGATGCGTTCCAGCAAACCCACAATGTGTCGGTGAGCGGCGGCACGAAGGCCACCACCTACTCGCTGAGCCTGACCAGCAACAAGGAAGATGGCATTCAGCTCGGCTCGGGCTACGACCGCAAGCTGGTAAACTTCCGCCTCGACACCAAAGCCAGCGACCGCCTGCGCTTGGGCGTGAACGTGCGCTTTAATGACCAGGAAAACAAGGGCGCTGGCACGGGCGCGGCCATCGGCACGTCTTCGACGGGCCAGGCCGCCAACACGGGCTCGGCGGTGACTTCGCGCCTGCGCAACACGGTGCAGTACCTGCCCTTTGTGCTGCCTTCACTTGATGGCTCGGCCGGCGCAGACCCCACTGCAAGCTTCGACCCCGAGTTCTTCACCCAGTCGTCGCTCGTGAATCCGGTGCTGGCCATCAACAATGAGTACCGCTCTGACAAGCGCCGTACCTTCAACCTGGGCGGCACGGCAGCCTTCACCATCGCCAAGGACCTAGTGTTCCGCTCCACGGCTGGCGTCGACTTCACCTATGGCGACCTGGGCACCTTCAACGGCCGCTTCTCGCCCACCATCCGGCAGGCTGCCGGCGGCTACCAGGAATTGCCTTTCGCTACTATCAGCACTGGCAACACCACCACCATCAACAACTCGAACGTGCTGGACTACACGCTGCGCAAAGAAAAGCACGTGCTGAACGTCCTGCTGGGCGAGGAAACCTACCAGCAGCGTACCACCACGGCCTTCACACAGGTGAACTTCCTGCCGCTCGACATCACGGCCGAGCGGGCCCTGGCCAACATCAACCAGGCCGTGCTGCCGGTGGGCACCAACGCCCAGCCCGTGCTGCCCAGCACTGGCGTCCCCGTGGACTACCGCCTGCTTTCGGGCTTTAGCCGCTTGAATTATTCCTTCGACGACAAGTACCTAGTGACCCTCTCGGCTCGACTCGACGGCTCGTCGAAATTCAAGCCCGGCAATCGCTCGCAGGTGTTCCCCGGCGCTTCGGTGGCGTGGCGCTTGTCGAAAGAAGACTTCTTCAAAATGCCAGCCGTGTCGGATTTGAAACTGCGCTTGAGCTTCGGCCAGGCCGGCAACAACCGCATTGCCGACTTCCTGACTGACCAACTCTTCCAGGCCGGCAATGTGTCGTACGCCCTCAACCACGTGACCACGCCCGCTACTTCGGCCACCAACCTGGCCAACCCCGACCTGAAATGGGAGGTGACCACCACCCGCAACGTGGGCGTGGACCTGGCGTTGTTCAACAACCGCGTGCAGTTCACGGCTGATGCCTACTACAACACCACCAACGACCTGCTGGTGAACGTGCCCATCCCCGGCTTCACGGGCTACACCACGCAGCTGCAAAACGTGGGCTCGACCTCGAACCGCGGCTTGGAATTGCAATTGACGAGCACCATCATCCAGACGCCGGACTTCACGTGGTCGGCCACGGCCAACGCTGCGCTCAACCGCGGCCGCATCGAGTCGTTGGGCAGCGGCTTGTCGGAAATCCAGAGCATTCAGTCGGGCTGGGCCGGCACGGCCCTGTCGGGCCCCGACTTCGTGGCCCGCGTGGGCTCGCCGGTGGGCCAGATGTACGGCTACATTACCGACGGCTTCTACACCGCCGATGACTTCGAGAGCTACAACTACGCCACCCGCACCGGCGTGCTCAAGAAAACGTCGGCCAGCAATGCCAGCATCACCGGCAACCCCGTTATGGTTGGCACCATCCGGCTGAAGGACACCAACGGCGACGGCACCGTGACCGAATCCGACAAAACGGTGATTGGCAACGCCAATCCCAACGTGACCGGTGGCTTGAACCAGCAGTTCACCTACAAGGGTTTCGACGCCAGCGTGTTCTTGAACTTCGTGTTGGGCAACGACATCTACAACGCCAACAAGATTGAGTTCACCAGCAGCACGGCCAACACTTCTTACGCCAACCTGCTGAGCGAGATGACCAACCGCGTGCGCTACATCGACGAAACCGGCGCCCTCATTGCCGACAAGGCCACTTTCGACCGCGTGAACGCCAACGCCACCATCTGGTCGCCGGTGCGGGGCAACTACTTCCTGCACTCCTACGCCGTGGAGAACGGCTCGTTCCTGCGCGTGAACAACGTGACGGCCGGCTACTCGCTGCCCAAGACGCTCATCAGCAAAGCCAAGCTCAACCAGCTGCGCTTTTACGTGACGCTCAACAACCTGTACACCTTCACCAAGTATTCGGGCTACGACCCCGAGGTGAACACCCGTCGCGGTACGCCCCTCACGCCTGGCGTGGACTACGCCGCATACCCCCGCAGCCGCGCCTTCCTGTTCGGCGTGAACATCGGCTTGTAATCCCAACTCCCACCTGCTTGTGCGTTCGCACCCATTCTCATGAAATTAGTTAGTTCAACTTTCCGGACGGCCACCACGGTGCTGCTGCTGGGCAGCGTGGCCGGCTTGGCCACTTCCTGCAAAGACTACCTGGACGTGGAGCCGCAGACTCTGTCAACCACGCAGAACACCTTTAGCACGGTGAGCGGGGCCACCAGTGCCGTGCTCGGGGCCTACGACCCGCTCTCGGGCGACAACACCTACGGCACCCGCATCAGCATGTACTTCCCCTACGACACCGACGAGATGATTAGCTCGTCGGGCACGTTCGACACGGGCCGCCGCGGCATTGCGCGTTACAAGGCGTTTTCCAGCAACGTCGAAATCATCAACCCCTGGAACAACCTCTACCAGGGCGTGGAGCGAGCCAACATCTGCATCGAGAATATCCCGCAGATGAGCCTGTACACCAGTGGCACGGCTGCCGACACGGCCGCCCTGCACCGCCTTCACGGCGAGGCCCTGACCCTGCGGGCGCAGTACTACTACGAGTTGATTCGGAACTGGGGAGACGTGCCGGCACAGTTCACGCCTTCCAAGGCTGGTCAGAATTTTAACCTGCCCAACGCCGACCGCAACGAAACCCTTACCAAGCTCATCGCTGACTTGGCCCTGGCTGCAAAGCTGGTGCCTTACCGCAGCAATGCCGGCCTAGGAAATGAGCGCATCACCAAGGGCGCCGTTAAGGCCCTGCGGGCGCGCCTGGCTCTGCAGCGCGGCGGCTTCTCGCTGAAAGGAGAGACCATGACGCGGCCGGCTGACTACCTCGACTACTACCGCATTGCCCGCCAGGAATGCCTCGACCTGATTAACCGCCGCGGCGAGCACACCCTCAACCCGAGCTTCTCGGACTTGTGGCGCGGCGTAAACGAGCAGCGTCGTGACGTGGCCAACGAAATTATTTTTGAGGTGGGCATGGCTGGTTCAACTGCCGTCGGCGACTCTAAGCTGGGCTACTACAACGGCCCGCGCCTGCAGGCTTCGCCGATATATGGCTCCACGCAGGGCGCCGTGACCGTGGTGCCCACTTACTTCTACGCCTTCGACTCGACCGACGTGCGGCGCGACATCACGGTGGCGCCCTACCAGTACCCAAGCGGCAGCAACAACCAGGCGGGCGTGGCCCTGAACACCATCTACGACGGTAAATTCCGCCGTGACTGGCACATTCCGCCGCTGCCCGGCACCAATAACTACTTGGGCTACAACTGGCCTATCATTCGCTTCGCCGACGTGCTGCTCATGTATGCCGAAGCCGACAACGAGCTGAACGGTCCCACCGTGGCTGCCGTTGCCGCTTTGCGGGAAGTGCGCACCCGCGGCTTCGGCGGCAACGCCGCCCGCGCCGCCCTGGGCCTGAACACCGCCACTAAGGCCGACATGTTCAACGCCATCGTGAACGAGCGCCTGCTGGAGTTTGGCTCCGAAGGCGTCCGCAAGTACGACCTGCTGCGCTGGAACCTGCTGGCCCAAAAGCTGACCGAGACCAAGGCGGCCCTCAACCAGCTGCGCCTTGGCGCCGCGCCCTACCAGAACGTGCCGCAGTACCAGTACTACCGCGTGGTAAACGGCCGGGTGCAATGGATGCGCTCGTTCTACCGGCCTTCGCCCACGCCCAACACGGCCCCTACTGGCCAGACCCGCGTGAACTGGCGCCAAGCCATCGATGCCACTTACGTGGCCAACCTGCAGCCCAACGGCACCAACGTGACCGTGACCACTGGCTCTACCAGCACCACCGTGCTGAGTACCGGCAGCGGCTTGGCAGCTGAGTACGTGCCCGGCCAGGGTAAGGAGTTGCTGCCCATTCCGCAGACCACTCTGGACACTGACCCGGCCTTGAAGCAAAACTTCGGCTACTAAGCCTTTTGAGCAACCTGCATAATTAGTCGGCGCATGGCTTCGTCCTCTGTTTCGGAACCTTCCTTGTTTAAAGTCGCCGAAGGGCGGCCTTGGGAAACCGTGGCCGAAGGCGTGCGCCGCCAAGTGCTCACCCACGACGCTAACACCATGCTGGTGCGCGTCGCCTTCGACCAGGGCGGCATTGGGGCGCGGCACCAACACGTGCACGTGCAACTGACCTACGTGGAGAGCGGCGTGTTCACGGTGAACATCGGCGACCAGACCCAAGTGCTGCGTGCCGGCGACTCGTGCTACATGCCGTCCAACGTCTGGCACGGGGTAGAGTGCCTCGAAGCCGGCGCGTTGCTGGATGTTTTCAGCCCGGCGCGCACCGAATTTCTATAATCAATCCACAGCGGAGGACGATGTCTTTTCTCCCTTTCAGACGCATGATAAATCTGCAACAACTGCTCCTGTTGGCCGGCCTCAGCCAAGCCTGCATCAGCGCTGACCCTGCGCGGCAGAGCGCGGCGGCGGGCGGCCCGGCAGCAATGGGCAGCACCCCCGCCAGCGGCATTGCGTCGGCGCCAGTGGCGGGGCAGGACAGCATTGCCGAAAAAATGCTGATTTATCAGCGCGCCGTGGGCGGCTGGCCCAAAGCCGTGGACAACGTGAAGGTGGATTACAAGCACCCGATGACCGCCGCCGAGCGGGCCCGTACGCTGGACGACAAGAGCCGCAAGGATGCCACCATTGATAATAACGCCACAACCCGCGAAATCTTCTACCTGGCCGGTGCCTACCAAAAAACCAACAACCCCGCCTACCGCCAGGGCGCCGAAAATGGTATTCGCTTTCTGCTGAAAATGCAGTACGCCAACGGCGGTTTTCCGCAATTCTACCCCGATTTCAGCGGCTACCGCCACCAGATTACCTACAACGACAACGCCATGGTGCGGGTGCTGGAGCTGCTGCGCAACGTGGCTACCGGTACCAAGCAGCTCACCGGCCTCGACCCGACCCTGGTGCCTCAGGCCCAGGCCGCCGTGGAGCGCGGCATCGACTGCATTTTGAAAACCCAGTACGTGCGCAACGGCCAGCTGACGGCTTGGTGCGCGCAGTACGACGAGAAGACGCTGAAGCCCGCCAAAGCCCGTGCCTTCGAATTAGCCTCTTTGAGTGGCGACGAGTCGGTGGAAATTGTGCGGTTTTTGATGGGCATAGAAAAGCCTTCTGAGGAAGTGAAAAAGGCCATTGCCAGCGCCATGGCGTGGTTTGAGAAGGTGAAGATGAAAGGCTTCGCGATGAAGGAAATCACTGCCCCTGATGGAAAGAAGGTGCTCGACCGGGTCATCGTGCCGGACGCTAATTCCACCATTTGGGCGCGCTTTTATGACTTGGAAACCGACCGACCGATTTACGTGGGCCGCGACAGCCAAGTGCACTACCAACTCGCTGAAATAGAAGTAGAGCGCCGCGCTGGCTACCTCTACGCCGGCACCTGGCCCGCCAAGCTGCTGGAAAAAGATTACCCCGCCTGGCAGAAGCGCGTGGACGGCGTCGCCAAAAAATAAACCGGCTAGTAGAACTACCCATGAATACGTTAACCAAAGCCTTAGCCCTGGCCGCACCGGCCGCTGCCGCCAAAGTAGCGTGGCCCACTCCCGCCCTGTTTGACCTGCCCGAAAAGGTGCTGCAGTTTGGCACCGGCGTGCTGTTGCGCGGCCTGCCCGATTTCATGATTGACGAGGCCAACCGCCAAGGCGTGTTCAATGGCCGCGTGGTGGTGGTGAAATCGACGGACGGCGGCGACGCCACGGCGTTTGAACGCCAAGACGGCCTGTACACGGTGTGCGTGCGCGGCGTGGACGACGGCAAGCCCGTGGACGAAAACGTGGTGTGCGCCAGCATCAGCCGGGTGCTGTCGGCCAAAAGCCAGTGGGCCGAGGTGCTGGAATTTGCCAAGAGCCCCGACTTGCAGGTGGTCATTTCAAACACCACCGAAGTAGGCATCCAGTTGGTGAACGAGGACATTCACCTCGCGCCGCCGCAGTCGTTTCCGGGCAAGCTGCTGGCCGTGTTGCACGCGCGCTTCGAAGCCTTCAAGGGCGACGTAAACTGCGGGCTGGTGATTGTGCCGACTGAGCTGATACCCGACAACGGCCGCAAGCTGGAAGCCATTGTGCTGGAGCTGGCGCACCGCAACGACCTGGGCAGCGAGTTCATTGATTGGCTGGAAGCGGCCAACCATTTCTGCAATACCCTGGTCGACCGCATTGTGCCCGGCCGGCCCGAACCGGCGGTTTACGCCCAACTGCAGCAAGACTTGGGCTACCAGGACGAATTGCTCACTGTGGCCGAGGCCTATTCGCTCTGGGCCATTGAGGGCGGCGAGCGGGTGCGCGAAGTACTGTCGTTCCACAGCGTGGCGGCAGGAGTCGTCATCAAGCCCGACATCACTTTGTTTCGCGAATTGAAGCTGCGCTTGCTCAACGGCACGCACACGCTGAGCTACGCCCTGGCGCACCTGATGGGCTGCACCACGGTGCGCGAAGGCTTAGAAAATGAGAATCTGGCCCGCTTCATCCACAACCTGATGCTGGCCGATTTGCTGCCCGGCATCCCCCTGACGGTGGACGAGAAAGTAGGCCAGCGCTTTGGCATGCAGGTGCTCGACCGTTTCCGCAACCCTTTCCTGGAGCACCGCTGGCTGGCGATTGCCATGCAAGGCACCGCCAAAATGCAGATGCGCAACGTGCCTACCCTGCTTCACTACTACCAGCAGCACAAAGCCATACCGCATTATATGGCGTTGGGCTTTGCGGCGTACTTGCTATTCATGCGCAACACGGCCTCGGCTCCCGGCGTGGGCCAGGGTGAAGCCAACGGCGAATCGTACACCATTCAAGACGACCGCGCTGGTTACTTCGCTGAGCTGTGGACTCGCCTTGCCCCGCAAGACGTGGCGGCCGCAGCGCTTCGCAACACCGCCTTGTGGGGGCACGACCTCACCCGTCTGCCCGGCTTTGCCGACAAGGTGAATCAGTACCTGGAGCAACTGCTGGAGGAAGGCGCACCGGCTACGCTGACCGCGTTTTTCACCAAAAAAACGGTAGTTGTCAACTCATAACACAAAACGCACCTCAAATTACCGTCGTGTCGAGCGCAGCCGAGACATCTCGCTCGGGGCGGTAATCAATGATTAGTGGTAG
>NZ_DASVSI010000146.1:0-20252 GCF_036388155.1 Hymenobacter sp.
GTCGAAGCATCTCTACCTCAATACTAATTAATACTTGTACTTGCGCGGTAGAGATGCTTCGACGCCGCTCAGCATGACGGCTTTTTCAACGTTACGGTTATATCCCAATAAAACCGAAAGGCGCTGCTAGCTTTGGCAGCGCCTTTTTTGTGCCTTGCCCATGCCTGCCTCCTATCGCCGCATCGTCGTTAAAATCGGTTCTAATGTGCTGACGCAGGCCAACGGCCTGCCCGATGTGAACCGCATGGAGCACTTGGTGGCGCAGGTGGTGAAACTGAAATCGCAAGGACTGGAGGTCATTCTGGTGTCGTCGGGCGCGGTGGCGGCAGGGCGTAGCCTCATCAGCGTGCCGGCCCAGGCCGATGCCGTGCGCAGCCGCCAGCTGCTGGCCGCCGTGGGCCAGGTGAAGCTCCTGAGTACCTACGCTGACCTGCTGAGCCGGCACCAGTTGCTGTGCGCGCAGGTGCTGGTGACCAAGGAAGACTTCCGCGACCGGCAGCACTACCTGAACATGAAAAACTGCTTCCAGGAGTTGCTGCAGCGCGAAGTCATCCCCATCGTGAACGAGAACGACGTCATCTCCGTCACGGAATTGATGTTCACCGACAACGACGAACTGGCCAGCCTCATTGCCGCCCAGCTCGATGCCGACGCCCTCATCATCCTGACCAACGTGGACGGCATTTACAATGGCGACCCGCGCCTGCCGGAATCCAAGGTTATTCGGGAGATTGCCCCAACGGCCACGGGCTTCGACGGTTTCATCACCGCGCAACGCTCGCAGTTTGGGCGCGGCGGCATGCTCACCAAGTGCCACATGGCCCACAAAGTGGCCAAGCTGGGCATCAGCGTGCACATTGCCAACGGCAAAACGGCCAACGTTCTGCCGGCCGTGCTGGCCGGCACCGTGCTGCACACCTGGTTTCGGCCCAGCAAAACGGCATCGGGCAAGAAGAAATGGCTGGCCCATGCCCACGCTGCGGTAAAGGCCGTGGTGCAGGTAAACGCCGGGGCGCGAGCGGCCCTCAGTGCGCCGGGCAAAGCGCGGAGCCTGCTGCCGGTGGGCGTGCTGCGCATCGAGGGCCAATTCCAAAAAGGCGATATTGTGCAGCTGACCGACGAAACCGGCCAGCCGCTGGGCCTGGGCATTGCCGAATACGGCTCCGACAAGGCGCTGGAGCGGCTGGGCCAGCAGCACCAGCGCCCGCTGGTGCACTACGACTACCTCTTTCTGAACCCTGACACGCTGTAGCGACGCAACACTTTGCGTCTCCTCGCCTGCGCCATACCAGCAGCTCCGTTCAACGTCAAGGCGCGAAGTGTCGCGTCGCTACATCCCCAACCTGCTCTCCCGTGGACCTGACGCCCCTCTTCCAAGCCGCCCAGCGAGCCAGCCGCGAGCTGGCTGCCTTCGGCCCCGCCGCCACCGATGCCTTGCTCCACGACCTGGCCGCCGCCACCGTGGCCGAAACCGATTTCCTGCTGGCTGAGAACGCCCGGGATTTGGCTTTGATGCCTGAACCTAACCCCAACCACGACCGCCTGCGCCTCACCGCCGAGCGCCTGCAGGGCATGGCCGCCGACCTGCGCAACGTGGCCGCGCTGCCCTCGCCGCTGGGCCAAATCATCAGCGAAAGCGAGCGGCCGAATGGCCTGCAACTGCGCAAGGTGCGGGTGCCGCTGGGCGTGGTCGGCATCATCTACGAGGCCCGGCCCAACGTGACATTCGACAGCCTGGCACTGTGCTTAAAGACAGGCAATGCCTGCCTGCTGAAGGGTGGCTCCGACGCGGCCTTTTCCAACGCGGCGCTACTAGCCGTGGCCCAGCCCGTGCTCATGCGCCACGGCCTGAACCCCGCCGTGGCTACCCTCCTGCCGCCCGACCGCGCCGCCACGGCCGCGCTGCTGGCGGCGGTGGGCTACGTCGATGTGCTGATTCCGCGCGGCAGCCAGTCGCTCATCAACTACGTGCGGGAAAATGCGCGGGTGCCCGTCATCGAAACCGGCGCGGGCGTGGTGCACACCTTTTTCGATGAAACCGGCGACCTCACCACCGGCACGGCCATCATCGCCAACGCCAAAACCCGCCGCGTGAGCGTGTGCAATGCCTTGGATTGCCTGCTGCTGCATGAGCGCCGGCTGCCAGACTTACCAAAGCTGCTGGCGCCACTTGCCGCTGCTGGGGTGCAGCTCTTTGCTGACGGCCCAGCGCAGGCAGCACTAGCTGGACACTACCCCGCGGCGCTGCTGGCCGCGGCCACCGACGCGCACTTTGGCACCGAGTTCCTGGCCCTGAAAATGGCCGTTAAAACCGTGTCCTCGCTAGACGAAGCCTTGGACCACATCGCTCGCTATGGCTCCAAACACAGCGAAGCCATCATCTCAGCCGACGCCGCTCACTTGGAGACCTTCCTGAACGCCGTGGACGCAGCGGCGGTCTACGCCAATGCTTCCACCGCTTTCACCGACGGCGCGCAGTTTGGGCTGGGGGCCGAAATTGGCATCAGCACGCAAAAGCTGCACGCCCGCGGGCCCATGGGCCTGGCAGAGCTCACCAGCTACAAGTGGCTGATTCGCGGCACCGGACAAACCCGTAATTCCTGAGGCCATGGCTACCCCTATTACTCTTTCTTTTCGCGCCACGCTGGAGTCCGGCGGCCCCAGCTTCATACCCACCCAAACCATTGTGGTGCCCGCCGACGTGCTGGCTGCCCTCGGCGGCAAAGGCACCAAGCGTGTCATCGTAACCGTTCGTGGCCAGGCGTTGCGGCTGGGCCTGCTGTTGCTGGAAGGCGGCGGGCGCTACCTGATGCTGAACAAGGACATTTGCCGCGCCATGGGCATCAGCTGGGCGATGAATTCGAAGTGAGCATAGCGCCCGACCCCAACCCCAACCACGTGGACCTGCCCGATGAGCTGGCCGAAGCCTTCGCCGCGTGGCCCGAAGCCGAAGCGGCCTTCAACAACTACAGCGGGGCGCACCGCCGGGCCATGGCCCGCCTCGTGGACGAGGCCAAGCAGCCCGCCACCCGCGCCCGCCGGGCCGTGCAATTGGTGGAGCGGCTGGGCCGGGGCCTGCACCCGTTCCGGGGCGATTGAGGACGGGTAATCCAGCAGCAGGGGTAGTCTTTACGCGCTAATCGACTTACATTTAGAAATTCACTGCTGCGAACTCCCGCCCCTGCCACAGTCTACTTCCAGATGCAGTTCAGTCTACTCCGCCTCTTATTGGTACTCGTCTTTTTGGGAGTTATCCCCGTGGCCTGCTGCCCGGAAGAAACGCGGGACTACATAAGACCCCGGGAAATTATGCTCGCCTTGGCCGAGGCGGCGAATGGGACGGTGCTAGCCAGCGGTGCCCGCACTTCCGCCCCGGAATTGGTGGCCTCCGTCCGAATGGTGCTCGACCTAGTGGCTGCGAGGAGCGGCGGTTCGCCCTTTTCAGGGGCTGCCTACGCGCTTTCATGTCCCGAAGGTGGGGAGCTAGGGTTGAAAGAGGCCATTGCCTCGGTGGAGGTTACCAGCACGGGGCTTTTCAACGGAATCGCGGCGGGGCAGTCCCTGCAACGGTTCGTGCAATGCAGCGACGAGTACTCTACCCGGAAATTCCCCTTGGCCCAATTAGCCGATTCGCTCAACAAGAAGGAATCATACCCCATGTGGGCGTACAGGACCATCCGGCTGCACATCAGTCCCAAGCCGGCCGACAACAGCGCCCAGCAGTTCGAGGTGCGCCTGCAGTTGGCCAACGGCCAGGAACTTACCCAGCTCACCCCGGCAATTATTTGGGATTAGCGCCAGGTTGCGCTAGTCCTTGAGCACGATGCTTACCACTTTGCCGGGGCCGTCCACCGTGAACTTGCACTCGTCGAACACCGGGGCGGCCACGGTGGGGCGCACGTTGTTGGAAAAAGCATACGGCTCGGTGGGAATGCCGATGAAGTTTTTGTCAATCTTGTCGTTGTTGTTCAGGTCCTGCGTGATGGCCACGGCCCATTCGCCCTTGGGCAGCTCCACCGGCAGCGTGAATTCGCTCTTGCCCGCCGGCTTCACCGACTTGGAAAAAGCCCACTTGCCGCTCTTCAAAAACCCCTCGCGGGTGTTGTAAAAGAATAGCTTCACAGTGGAGGAAGTAGACACCAGCGACGACACCACAACGGTTACGGGCTGGGTTTCGGCGGCGCGCGGCGCTCGAGTAGCGGCGCCTAACAGGCAAGTACCCACCAACAGGAAAGCAGACGACAAAACATGCATAAGCGAAAAGTAAAAACGTGGAAGTAGGGCCCGAACAACTCGCTTTACGGAAAGAGTTCGATAACAACTAGTTTCAGGGAGCATAATCATTTCCGTCTTCTTTTCTTGCTATCACTGCTTCGACCGCTCACTACGAAGTATCCGGCGGCGCATTGCGCCTCTACGATGCCAGCTCAGCCAAGCCGCGGCTCATCTTTCAGCGGGCCACCAAGTAGCTTCCGGCAACCACTTCCTCGCAAACGGGGTAAAGCAGCACCATGGCGGGCCGCAATTTGGCCCCGAGCTTTACTGCATGGAAGGGTTAACGAAACTTGAGCACCTGGGCAAGCCGCGCGTGGTGATTGTGGGCGGCGGCTTTGGCGGCCTGGAGCTGGCCAAGGCGCTGGCCGATGCGCCGGTGCAGGTCGTGCTCATCGACAAGCAGAACTACCACACGTTTCAGCCGCTGCTCTACCAAGTGGCCACGGCGGGGCTGGACGAGGGCGACATCGTGTCGCCGTTTCGCAAAATCCTGAGCGAGCAGGCCAACTTCTATTTCCGAATGGCCGAGGTGAAGTCCGTGGACCCCGCGGCCCGGTTGGTGGAAACCTCCATCGGCTGCGTGCGCTACGACTACCTGGTGCTGGCCACCGGCGCCACCACCAACTACTTCGGCGACGAGGAAATGGCCAAGCACGCCATCGCCATCAAGAGCGTGGACGACGCCATTGAGCTGCGCAACACGGTGCTCTCCAACTTTGAGCAAGCCCTGCAGCTCGGCGACCGGGAGCAGCTCAACAGCTTGCTCGATTTCGTGATTGTGGGCGGCGGCCCCACCGGCGTTGAAATTGCCGGCGCCCTGAGCGAGCTGCGCAAGCACGTATTCCCCAAAGACTACCGCGAGCTCGACTTCCGGGAAATGGACATTCACTTGGTGCAAAGCGGCCCGGTGCTGCTCAAGGGCATGTCGGAAAACGCGTCGCACCAGGCGCTGGAATCGTTGAAGAAGTTTGGCGTGCAGGTGTGGCTCGACGCCCGGGTGAAGTCCTACGACGGCTACACGGCCACGCTCAACAACGGCAAGCAGCTCATTGCGCGCACCCTCATTTGGGCCGCCGGGGTCACCGGCGACCCCGTTCCGGGCCTCGACGCCACCTGCCTGCTGCCCGGCAACCGTTACGCCGTGGACGCCTACAACCGCGTGCAGGGCTACGAAAACATCTTCGCCATCGGCGACATCGCCCTGATGAAGACCGATGCGTTTCCGGAAGGCCACCCCATGGTGGCCCAGCCCGCCCTGCAACAAGGCCGCCTGCTCGGCCAGAACCTGCACCGCGTGCTTACCAACCGGCTCATGCAGCCCTTCGAGTACGACGACAAAGGCTCCATGGCCACCATTGGCCGCAACCACGCCGTGGCCGACATCAAGCTTTTCGGCAAGGAATACCACTTGCAGGGCTTCATTGCCTGGCTGGCCTGGAGCGTGGTGCACGTGGTGGCCCTCGTCGGCTTCCGCAACCGCCTGATGGTGCTGCTGGGCTGGACCTGGAGCTACTTCAGCTTCGACAAGGGCCTGCGCTACATCATCGGCAAAACCAAGTCCCCCCTGGTGGAGGCAGATGTGGAGGGCAAGGCCATTGTGTGAGCGAGGACGATGGCTTGGCTTCTAGCAAAAATAACAGTACAGTCCAGCATACCCACGCAACCCTTTTGGCAGGGTGCCGGTCAAGGCAGCAGAGACCCATCTTCAACTCTCTTGCAACTTTTTCTGCAATGCGCCTACTCCCCGCCCTCTCCTTGGCCCTGCTTTCGCTCACCGTTTTCAGCTGTAGCACCAAGTGCGGCGACCCCGAGCCCGCATTGCCTCCCTGCTTCTCCGGGGTGGTGGTGGGCGACGCCTGCCTCGACGGGATTCTGATTGAAGTAGACGCGGCCCACCCCATCGGCAAGCCCGCCGGCTCCTACGGCACCAACGTCATTGCCGCCGTCAACGTGGCCGACTTTGCCAGCCTCAACCAAGTGGGCCAGCGCGTGTACTTCCAGTACCGCAACGACCCCGCCCAGCAGAGCCCCAACCGCGTATGCACCGCCAACACGGTGCCACTGCCCGTGCCGCACCTGTTGCTAAACAACCTCGCAAGCTCGGCTTGCGCGCACGGCACTGCCGGTTCCCGCTAGCCTGCTCCTCGCCTTTTGCTCTGCAAAAGACAAACGCCCGGTCATAGTGGCCGGGCGTCTGTTTTTTAGTCTTTGCCAACGGGGATTACGAGCCTGAGTTAGCCCGGCCCTTCGGGAACTTCTCCAGAATGTCGCGGGCCGCTTCGGCAAACTGCGGGCCGAGGCGGGCGGGGTCGTTCACGGGGTCGACCATGGAGCCGCGCCACACCAGGTTGTTGGTTTTGGCGTCGATGAAGTCCAGCACCAGCGTGCCTTCGCGGTACTGCTCGGTGCGGGTGGTTTGGTAGTAGGCCGGCGAGTACCAGTAGCCGTAGTTCACGGGCAGCAGCAGGCCGCGGTAGCGCACCAAGTAGGGGTAGGCAAAGCCGGCGCCGGGCGGGGGCGGGTTCACCACGGTGCGCTCGGCCTGCTCCACGTAGATGTGGGTGGTGACGTAGAAGTCGGGGTTGCGGTTCACTTGCCGCAGGCCGCGCTTGCTTAGCTCGGCCTCGATGGCTTGCCGGATGTTCTCCTGCGCCAGGGGGCTGTTGAGCAGCGGGTTTTGGTCGCCTTGGGTTTTCACCTCGGTGTCGGCCCAGGAATACGTGCGGTATTTGGAGAAGTCGGTGCCGGGCCGTTGTTCCACGGTGACCGAGGGAGCGCAGGCGCTGAGCCACGTCAGCAGCAGCGCCGCCCACAACAGGGGGAGTTTCATAAAAGAGGGGGTTGGAAAGGAGGATGTCCGGATTTACCCAGCTCATCGAGCAAAGGTTATCGCCCAGGTTATGGCCTTTTGCAGGTTCTCAGGGCATAAACTGGACCTTCTCAAACAGCTTCTGCCTTACACACAGCAACCAATCAGTGAGCGGGTTGAATAAATACAAAACTTTATAAATCAACAAATATGCATGTTAAAATACAATAAATATGAGAAATTTTATAACCTGCGTAAATTAGCTACCATTTTAAACCTCGTCAATGGACTGAGGCAACTCGTTGATTAATTGATATGATTAAAACCAAATCAGTTGGTACACTTAACAATAATTTTCATATCCGCCATTTATTGAATCCATATTTTATATTTTCGCCGTATGTCCAACCCTTACTCCCGATAGAATCCTTTTACCGTTATGAGCGAACTTTCTACCTCTATTCTGGAACGTAGCAACGTTACCGTATCAGGCGCCAGCGGCCCTACCAAGCAAACCATCGTCTTTTTGCACGGGTTGGGCGGCGACCAAACCAACTGGCGCCTCCTGGCGCCCCATTTTGAGGAGCGCTACCAAGTAGTGCTACTCGACCTGATTGGGTCCGGCAAGTCGGACCTATCTGCCTACGACACCACCACCCACGGCACGTTGCAGGGCCACGCCAACGACCTGCTGGGCGTGCTCAGCGCCTTGGCCCTGCACGACGTCGTGTTCGTAGGCCATTCGGTGGGCGCCATGATTGGGGTGCTGGCCGCCGTGCGCGAACCCGAGCGTTTTTCCAAAATGGTGCTCGTCTCACCCTCGCCGCGCTTCATCAACGAGAGCGGCTACGCGGGCGGCTTCGAGCAGAAAGACATCAACGAGCTGCTGGCCGCCATGGACGGCGACTACAACGGCTGGTCGCACGGCTTCGCCCCGGTGATGATGGGCGCCCAAGCCCAGCCCGAGCTGGTGATGGAATTGAGCAACAGCTTCGTGCAGTCGAACCCCGAAATCGTGAAGCATTTTGCCCGCGTCACGTTCTTCTCCGACACCCGCGCCGAGCTGGATTACCTCACCATTCCCACGCTGATTGTGCAGTCGGCGCACGACGTGATTGCGCCGCTGGCCGTGGGCCACTACATCAACGAGCACCTCGCCGACAGCCGCATGGTGGTGGTGGAAACCGGCGGCCACTGCCCGCACCTCAGCGCGCCCGACAAAACGCTGGCCGCCATGGACCATTTCATGCACCACGAAACGGTGTTTCGCTAAGCCGCTGCCGCCGCAGCAAGCAGGAGGCCGGGGATTTTCTCCGGCCTTTTTTGTGGGCAATGGTAGTTGTAGAGACGCAATATTTTGCGTCTCGGCGTCCGCGCAACTAGCAAGTGGGTCCGGCGCCAGTCGTTCAACGACGAGACGCAAAACATTGCGGCTCTACGACGTTCTCTCGGCACCGTGGAAACCGTCGGCCGGGAACGATTGCGCAATTATTGTGGGCCCAGCATGGTGGAATTCAACGAAAAGACCGGCAACTTCACCAGGTTAAGTCTTCCCACTCATTCCGTTTTGCTTATGGAACGCCGCACTTTTCTTCAGAATACGGGCACGGCCCTGGCCGGCACCCTCCTCACCGACAACGTGCTGGCCGCGGCCCTGGCGCCGGCCAAAAAAAAGCGCGTGGCCATGGTGGGCACCGGCCACCGCGGCCTGAGCATGTGGGGCACCGACGTGCTGAAAGAGCACGGCGACCACATGGAATTTGTGGGCCTGTGCGACATCAACCCCGGCCGCGTGGAAACCGGCAAAAAGATGCTGGGCGCGAAGTGCCCCACCTTCACCGACTTCGACAAGATGATGAAGCAGGTGAAGCCCGACATTCTCATCGTGACCACCGTGGACGCTACCCACGACGAGTTCATCGTGAAGGGCCTGGAGTACGGGGCCGACATCGTGACCGAAAAGCCGATGACGACCGACGAAGACAAGTGCCAGCGCATTCTGGATGCCGAAAAACGCACCGGCCGCAAGGTCATGGTGACGTTCAACTACCGCTTCTCGCCCCACCGCCAGAAGATTTACGAAATGCTGCGGGCCGGCGCCATCGGCAAGGTCACGTCGGCCGACTTTCACTGGTACCTCGACGTGCACCACGGCGCCGACTATTTCCGGCGCTGGCACCGCAAGCGCGAGTTCAGCGGCTCGCTGCTGGTGCACAAGGCCACCCACCACTTCGACCTGCTGAACTGGTGGCTGGAGTCGGACCCGGAAGAGGTATTTGCCAACGGCCAGCTCGACTTCTACGGCAAAAACAACTCGTTCCGCCACACCAATTGCCGCCCCTGCCCGCACAAAGACAAGTGCGCCTTTTATTGGGACATGACCAAGGACAAGCGCCTGATGGCCCTGTACGCCGACAACGAGCAGCACGACGGCTACCTGCGCGACGGCTGCGTGTGGAAAGAGGACATCGACATCTTCGACAAGATGGCCGTGCAAATCCGCTACGCCAACCAGGTGCAAGTGAGCTACTCCCTCACCACCTACTCGCCCTACGAGGGCTACCGCATTGCTTTCAACGGCACCAAAGGCCGCCTCGAAGCCTGGATTAAAGAGAAACAGCCCTGGGAGGAAGAGGCGTTCGACGAAATTCAGCTCACCACCAGCTTCGGCAAGCGCGAGCTCATCCGCATCCCGAACAACGAGGCGGGCCACGGCGGCGGCGACTTGCGCCTGCGCAAGCAAATCTTCGCCCCCACCGGCCAGGACCCCTACCGCCAATCCGCTGGCACCCGCGACGGCGCCATGTCCATCCTGGTCGGCATCGCCGCCCGCAAAAGCATCGACTCCGGCAAGCCCGTGAAGATTGGCGACCTGACGTCGCTCAAGCCGCAGGCCGCACGGGCGTAGCCTACTAACAAGGCTTGAGTAGCAACGCCACCTTGTCATTGCGAGCAAAGCGAAGCAATCCGTCCTGTTCTCAGCAACCAGCTTCATGATGTGATAAGCCCTACCAGGTACGACCCCGGTACTGGTCAGTGCTAGGGCTCTTCGTTTGAATTTATCACATCTTATGGCTGGTCGCTGAGAACAGGACGGATTGCCACGGGCTGCGCCCTCTCAATGACAGAAAACCTCACAGCCGAATGCTAAACGCCAGCGGCTCCAACAGCCACTGCTGCGAATTGCTGCTGTATACCACGCGCACACCGGCTTCCACCGGCGTTCGCAGGCGCAGCACATTGAACAGCGCCGAGACGTCCCCTCCAAAATTCCGGTAGTTGACCCGCGCCAATCCGGTGCGGCCTTGCGCAACATCCACGAAAGCGGTGGCACGGAGGCGCTGCACATAGAGCCAGCGGCCCAAGGTCCAGTGCGTGTAGGCGATGGGCAGATAATAGTCGGCGCTGGCGGCTTGAAAACGGTCGAAGCTGGTGTAGCCTTCGCCGCGGGGGTACGACACGCCTTGCTGAAACTGGTACTGAGCTTGGTCCTGCCACTGGTAGCCGCCCCGTAGCCGGACGGCGTGGTGCCGACCGATGCCCGGCAGGAAGGCGCTGGCTTGCATGGCCCACTGCTCGGCCTCGAGGCCGGTGCCGAAGGGCGTGGTGCGCCAGGTGGCCAGCAGGTTGCCGCCCCCGCGCGGGGCCACGTCGCGGGCGCTCATCTTCAGCTGGGCCACGTAGGTTAGCGAGGTTTGCACGGCGTTCAGCGGGCTGTTGGGGCCTACTTCGGAGCGGCGGCGCACGGGCAAATCGTAGTCCCATACTTGCTCGCGCAGGAAGTGCGAGCCCAGCGTGAGGGCCTGCAGGTACTTCGAGCGCGTGAGGGTGAACGGCAGGCGCACCCCGGCCCGGAAGCGGGTGTAGCGCCACTGGTCGCGTACGAGGCTGTCGAGCGGGCGGCGTCGGTCCACGTACAGGGCCACGTCGCGGCCGCCGTACTCGGCTTCAACGTCGAGCACGGGGAAGAAGCCCTGGTAGCTGAAGGCGCCAATGCCGCTCACGGTGCGCTCGCTCTGGTCGTAGTTCAGCCCGGCAAATATTTGGGTAGTGCTCAGCAAGTCCTGCGAGCGCACGCCCACGCTCACCGAGTTGCCCACCGGGCTTTGCACCACGCCGTAGCTGAACACATTGAAGGCGTGGGCCAGCGGCGAGTAGCGGCGCACCCCGTAGCGAGGCCGCGCTGAGTCGGGCGCGGCCAAACGTTGGGCCATGGCCCGGCCGGCCGGCTCCTGGGCCGTGAGCTGGGCGGCGTAAATGGCCGGCGCCTCGGCCGTGGCTACGGGAACGGGTTGCCAGGTAGCGGGGTCTAAGGGCATTTCCACCACCCGGGCGCCGGTGGCGCGGAAGTCGTGAAATGCCAGGCTGCGGCCGTCCGGTGCAATGGCCGCGTGGTAGGCACCCAGCGGCCGGTTGGTCACCCGGTAGGTTTGGCGGGTGGCTATGTTAACCGCATAAATGTTATCGATGCCCGACTGCGGCGAATTATACAGCACGTGGTCGCCCCAGGGCTGGGGGTTGGTCAGGTTCACGTTGGCCACAGGCAATAAGGCATCGGCCGTTCCCGTAGTCGGGTCGATGACGACAATGGTTTTGCCGGCGGCGCTGAGCGTTACGGCCACGAGGCGGCGGCCGTCGGGGTGCCAGCGGGGCTGCTGGTACAGGTCGTTGGCGGGGTTGGGGAGGGTCTGCTCCACGGCGCCGGTGGTCGCGTTCAGCAGCACCAGCGAGTGGCGGTAGCTGGCATCGGTCTGCACGGCCACAAGGCGTTGCCCATCGGGCGACAGCGCCGCGGCCGAATAGCGGCTGCCCTGGCCCACGCGCCGGAGTTTGCCCGTGGCCAAGTCCAACACTTTTAACTCGGAGTACACCTGCTGCCCCCAGCGCGGGTGCTGCCGGAATTCGGGCCACACCGCCCGGCCGCCGGCCACCGACGCCATCTCGGACTGGTTCAGCAGGCCCGCCACAAACACCTTGCGCTCGGGCGCCCGGCGGCTGAGCAACACCCACTGGGCAATGTGGCCGAGGCCGGTTTTCAGGGCCAGCACGGTGCTATCGGTCACGTACTGCGGGTACCGGTACTCGGTAAATACCTTTTCGGAGGCCTGGGCCGCCAACTCGCGCGCCGGCGTGAGGGGCGGCAGCTCGCGCTGCTGGGCCCGCCAGGCAGAATCCAGCTCGGCCATGGTGCGGTCGTACAGGGCTTCGACCCGCAGGCCCGTGGTGCGCTTGATGCCGCGGGAAAACGAGAACGGGTAGAAGGGAAACCGGTAGTATTGGTCCAGGGCCTTGGCCCAGGCGTCGGGGCCGTGGTGGGTTTTCAGGTAGGAAGTGAGGAAGTAGCCCAGCACGTACCAATCGGGCACGTTATCGCGCAGCGAGCCATTGTTGGCTTTTTGGTAGCCGTAGCGGCGCCCGGCCAGCAGGTTGGCGCGCAGGCCCACCCCGAAGCTGGGGATGCGCCCGCGGCCGCTGCGCGTGAGGGCCGTTTCGGTGCCCACGGCGTCGCCCTCGAAAAACCATTGCGGCACGCCCACGGCCGCCACGCCCAGGGCGCCGTCGCCCAGCAGCGGGCCCAGCACGCGGCCGATGCCCTGCCGGGCTTTCTCGAACTGGCCCACGTGCCGGTACTCGTGCACGGCCAGCCCGTCGAGCCAGTCCACGGTACCCAGCCCCATGCCCTGCTGCGGCGTGGTGAAAAACTCGGCGTGCCGCGGCAGAAACGTCACGAAGCCGTTGGGGATGGTGGTCTGGCTTTGCAGCACCACCCCGATGGGCCGCGAGTTCACGCCCAGCGTGGCCACGCCGGGGCCGTGCAGCTGCTCGAGTCGCGCGGCGGTGCGCTGGGCCGCCGAGTCAATTCCGCCGCTGTAGAGCACCCGGAAGTGCGGGGTGCGCACCTGCTGCCAGCGCAGGGCGGGCGGGTTTTGGTCCAGCACAGACAGGCTTTGGGCGCGGGCGGGGGCCCACCCGAACAGGCCCAGCAGCCCGCACAGCAACAAACGACGCATATGGCTCAGCTAATGAGCTGCAAACAACGGCAATGCCCGCGAAAAAGCAATTGGCGGCGCGGCTACTTGCCGGGCCACGGGGCTTGCATGAAGGCCTTTTCTCTGGTTCGATTACCTAGAGCGGTTTTCAGCCTGGAGTACCCAGCGGTGGCCCTCCGTGCCTGCCCCCACCAAAGAATCGCGCCAACTATCAATAGCCAAAAAACGGCTGCCCGGACAGGACAGCCGTTTTTGGTGGCCGAATCAAAGCAAACAACGTTACTCCTTGGCGGCTACGGCCGTGGCGGTGTAGTCCGAGAACACGCCGTCCAGGCCCAGTTTGTAGAAGGCTTTGTATTCCTCGGTGGCGCTGGCTTGGAAAAAGGGCGTCCAATACCGGGTCTCGTCGCGGAAGGTGTAGGCGTGCACAAACAGGCCGCGGGCGTGGGCCCGCTCGATGAGCGTGGTGGCCGGCAGCTTGGCCGTGGCCGTGTAGGGCTGGATGAAGGGCTTCCAGGGCCCAATGCCGTCGGCGTAGGTTTTCACGAAATCCAGGCCGGCGTCGGTGGCCAGGTCGTTGTAGGTGCGCTTATCGCCCGACACCACGAAATCATACGGCTGGCCGTTGGGGGCCGTCATGTCCAGGCTGCCGGTGCTGGTCACGTCGTAGGCGTCGTAGAGCTGCACCAGGCGCACGGTCGACTTGTACTGGTCGCGGATGGCGCGCAAGTTGCCCACCTCAAACGACTGCACGAACACCGGCGCGGCGCGGTTGTTCCAGCCGGCGGCCGTGAGGGCGTCGAGCAGCTTGCTGGTCAGGGGCAGCCCCAGGCGCTCGTGGAAAGTGGGGTGCTTGGTTTCGGGATAGATGCCGATGACGCGGCCCTTGGCCGTGCTTTGGGCCTTGGCCAGGTCGATTACCTCCTGAAACGTGGGGATGTTGTAGAGGCCGTTGAACTGCTGGTTGCGGTCGGCAATGGCCTGCTTGGCCTTGAGGGTCTTGATTTCGGCCAGCGTAAAGTCGCTCGCAAACCAATCGGTCACGGACACGCCGTCGAGCATTTTGGTGGTTTTGCGGTTCGCAAACTGGGGCAGGTCGGCCACGTTGGTGGTGCCGGAGAGCATGGGCTCGTGCCGGCACACCAGCACCTGGTCTTTGGTCAGCACCAGGTCTTGCTCGATGAAGTCGGCGCCCTGGTCGATGGCCCGCTGGTAGGCTTCCAGGGTGTGTTCGGGCAATAGGCCCGAGGCGCCGCGGTGGGCAATGACCAGCGGGGCGTTCCCGTCGAGGGTGTTGTATTTGGGCAAGGTGGGAGTGTCGTTGTCGTCTTGGCAGGCGGCGAGGCCCAGCAGGCCCGTGGCGGCCAGCACGAAAAGGTAGTTTTTCACAGCTTGAGGCGTTAATGCCGTGCAAAATTTGCCCCCTGGCATTACCTCGTAGCTACGTGCAAGTTATCAAATTCAACGCTGAGCGGCCAACTGGCCCTGAAGTGGCTCGGCTTCGTGAACACTTATGGCGGTCCCGGTCCGACGCCCTAGGCGTCCGACCGGTTGTTGGTCCACCAAAATCGGGCGGCTGCGCTGAACTTACGACCCGCCAACGACAACCGGTGTACCGCCAAGCAGCGAAATCTACGAAATTGGACAGCCCGTGCGGCAGAACACACGCTTTCACGAAAAGCCTCCGCAACTCACATCTGCTGCAGCCAGGACTTCGCAGTATCGATGTCGTCGAAGGTGGCCACTACGGGGCTGTCGCCGGCGAATTGCAGGGTCAGGTCGGTCGACAAGCGGCTGTAAACGTTGGGCGAGTACACCCACGCAAAATACCGCAGGCCCCCGGCCGTCATGGCCGGAAACCACTCCTTGCCGCCCCACTCGGCCGCTTCGCTCCACATGCTTGTTACGCGCGTGTTGTTATTCAGCACTTTGTGGCAGCGCTGCACCTGCATTAGGCGCAGCATTTCCATAGCACCGTGCTGCACACTGGTTAAGTCCTGGTCGCCGTGCCAGTCGGCGTAAAGCCATTCGTTCAGGTGGTCGTAAGCAATGGTGATGTGTGGTTCCTCAAGTAAAGTTTGCAATGACATAGCAGGATAGAAGGCAGTGCGGCTTGCTACGGTAAATACGTAGAAAAGGATGCTGGCCCAGCGAAATTTTCGTACTCACTCCGCTCAAGTGCTTCACAAAACTTTTTGTTTGAAGAAAATCTTTTGCAGCAGACAGTATAAGTACGTGTCCGCTCGCTCATTGGCGGGCCACGAGACGGAAGAGGGCCTTTTTCGCTGCGCAAACATATTGCGCCCCCAGTACTTGGTCAAAGCAACCGGCCCGCAAGCCCAAGCAAGCGCGCATTTCGTATATCGAAGCTCGGTGGCAGGCAGGCGCGTAAGGCCCCAGGCCAGGCCGCGTCTACCTGCGCAAACGGCCAGTTTCGGCACTATTTCTGTTCTATTGCTCTCATGAAAAACCGATTGAAATCCATTGCCAGCTGCTGCCTGCTGGCCTTTACGTTTGCTTGCGGCACGCAGCAGCCGGCCGAGGCGCAGAACCCGCCGCGCTCCACGGCCGGCCCCGCCCCCACCAACCTGACGGGCTTGGCCATGGCGACCTTCGCGGGCGGCTGCTTCTGGGCCCAGGAAGAAGCTTTTGAACAGCTCAAAGGCGTGAAGCAGGTGGTGAGCGGCTACGCGGGCGGCACCAAAGCCAACCCCACGTACGAGGAAGTGGCCGACAAAACCACCGGCCACACCGAAACGGTGCAGATTTACTACGACCCCGCCGTCATCAGCTACCAAAAGCTGGCCGACATCTTTTTCACCGCCTCGCACGACCCCACCCAGCGCAACCGCCAGGGCAACGACGTGGGCCCGGAGTACCGCTCGGCCGCGTTTTACCGCACGCCCGAGGAGAAGAAAATCCTGGAAACCACCATTGCCCGCGTCAACGCCTCGAAGGAGTACAGCGGCAAAATCGTGACCGAAGTGGTACCGTTTAAGAAGTTCTGGCCCGCCGAGGACTACCACCAGGGCTACTATCGCCTGCACCCCGAAAACCCCTACATCACCAACGTGTCGGCGGCCAAGGTAGAGCACGTGCAGAAAGCATTTGCCAAAGACCTGAAAAATCCGCTGTAAGCGCAAGCACGCAGCCAATGCCTTGCCTATCAGCCTAAAAGCCCCGGCCCCTGCGACCGGGGCTTTTTGCTGGTGCGCGCAAGAGCACATGCCGCGGGCCTATATTTGAAAAGAGAAACCGCCCCCGGCCGGCCGGGGGCGGTTGTCCTTGCCGTTTATGCCTGCCCATACCTTGCCCGCTACCGATTTTGAATTGCTGTTTGCAGCGCTGCCCGAGCCCCTGGGCGCCCTGGCACCCGACGGCACCGTGCTGGCAGTGAACACGGCGCTGACGGCCTTGCTCGGTCCGGCCGCGCCGGACTTGTCGGGCCAACCGCTGGCGGCCTTGTGCGCGGCCCTGGCCGCCGCCGGCCACGCGCTGGCCCCCGCCGAAGCCTGGGCCAGCGGCTTGCAAGCCGCCCAAGCCGGCAGCGCCCAAACCCTGCCCCCCCAGTTGCCGAGCACCTTGCCGGCCCCGCCGCGCTGGACGGGCACGCTGCAGCCCGTGCCCGCCGTGGGCGAGCTGCGCTACGTGCTGCTGCGTTTTCAGCGGGCCAGCGAGCTGCCCGCCATGCAGCGCATCCTCGACCAATTGCCCCTCACCATCAGCACGATGGAAGGAGACGACTTAACCTTCACGTTCCTGTCCAAGCAAGCCCAGAAATCCATGGGCCCGCGGGCGCAGGTGGGCCGCAGCGTGGCGGCCTGCTTGCCCGAAGTGGCCGCCCAAGGCTACCTGCAGATGCTGCAAGAAGTGCGCGACAGCGGACAGCCGCGCTTCGGGCACGAAGAGCGCGCGGAATTGCTCGACCCCGCCACCGGCGGAGTGCAGGTGCGCTACAGCGACTTTGGCTACCTGCCCCTGCACGGGCTGCGGGGCGCGGGCGTGCTGGCCTACGGCCTCGACGTGACCGAGCAAGTACTGGCCCGCCAGCGCGGCGAGGCCTTGACCACCGAGGCCCGCACCGCCGACCAGCGCCTGCGCCGCGTGACGGAAAGCCTGCCGTCCATCACCTTCATCAGCAACCAAAAGGGCGAAGTGCTGTACATCAGCCCCCAGTGGTTTGCCTACACCGGCGCCAACCCCGCCACCGACGACCTGGCCCGCGACTGGCAAGCCAGCTTGCACCCCGACGACGACGCCCGGGTGCGGCAGGAGTACGAAGCGGCCCTGGCCGCGGGCATGCCCTGGCGCTACGAGCTGCGCCTGCGCCGCCACGACGGCGAGTACCGCTGGTTTATGAGCCAGGGCGTGCCCGAACCCTTGGAGGAAGCGCAGGCGGCGGGCCGCTCCCGGCAATGGTTCGGGTCGGACCTCGACATTCACGAGCTGCACGAAGCCCAGCGCCAGCTAGAATTAAAAGACCAACAGCTCAGCCTGATTCTGGACCGCGCCCCGGCCGTGATTGCCCGCCTCGACGGGCCCGAGCACCGCTACACCTTCATCAATTCGGCGTATGCGGCCATTACGGGCGGCCGGGCCCAGGTGGGCAAAACCGCCGCCGAATGCTTGCCCGAGGTGGTGAACCAAGGGTTTATCGCCCTGCTCGACAAGGTGTACCAAACCGGCGAAGCCTACACCGGGCAAGCGGTGCCAGTGCGCCTGCTGGAACACGCGGGAGCCTCCGACGAAGGCATTATTTACGTGGACCACACCTACCTGGCGCTGCGCGACGACCACGGCGCCATCACGGGCGTGCTGAGCTTTGCGCTGGACGTGACCGAACGGGTGCGCACCCAGCAGCGCGCCGAACGGCTGGCCGCCGAAATGGGCCGCCGCGACGAGCAGGTGCGCGCCATCACGGCGTCGGTGCCGGTGTTCATCTTCAACTTTGACCCGCAGGGTTCCATCACCTATATCAACCCGTATTTCTACGAATACACGGGGCTGAATCCGGCGGCTCCGCCCGACGAGGCCTGGGATACCCTGCCCGAGGACGACCGCGCTGAAGTGGGTAGCAGCGCCCGCGCCGCCATGGCCCTGGGCCAACCCTGGCAGGCCCAGTTTCGGGTGCGCCGCCGCGACGGCGAGCTGCGCTGGTTTCAAACCAAGGCCCAACCCTACGCCGACGCCGCGGGCCAGCTGGCCGGTTTCAGCGCGGCCACCGTGGAAATCCACGAGCTGCACACCCGGTCGGAGGAGTTGGTCCGCAGCCGCGCCGACTTTGCGGCCCTGGCCGACAACATCGCCCAGCTGGCCTGGATGGGCGACGCCACGGGCTACCTGTTCTGGTACAACCAGCAGTGGTACGACTACACGGGCTCGACGTTTGAGGAAATGCAGGGCGCGGGCTGGATGAGCGTGCACGACCCCGCACTGGTAGCGGGCGTGAACGAACGTTTCCTGGCGTCCATCCGGGCGGGCGAGCCGTGGGAAGACACGTTCCCGCTGCGGCGCCACGACGGCGAATACCGCTGGTTCCTGAGCCGGGCCCGGCCCATCCGGGACGCGGCTACCGGCGCCGTGGCGCGGTGGTTTGGCACCAACACCGACGTGACCGAGCTGCGGCAGTTGCAGCAGCGCCTCTCAGATGGCGAGGAGGAATTGCGCATTCAGGCCGAGAGCATTCCGCAGCAGGTGTGGACGGCCCAGCCCGACGGCACCGTGGACTTTTACAACCACCGCACGGCCGCGTACCTGGGCGTGGCCATGGAGAAGAACGGGGCCGCGCACTGGCTCAGCTTTGTGCACCCCGACGACCGCGCCCCCATGCAGGCCCGCTGGAACCAGGCCATTGCCTCGCAGCGCTACTACGAAGCCGAATTCCGGCTGCGGCGCTACGACGGGCAGTACCGCTGGTTCTTGGGCCAGGCGCAGGCCCGGCGCGCGCCCGGCGGCCAGGTAATGAAGTGGTACGGCACTAACACCGACGTGCACCAGCAGCGCCAGCTGCAGGAGCAGGTGCTGGCCAGCCAGGCCCGCTTCCAGCAGCTGCTCGAAACCCTGCCCCAAATGGCCTGGACCTCGCGGCCCGACGGCAGCGTGAGCTACTACAACCAGCGCTGGTACGATTTCACGGGCGGCACTTTTCAGGAATTGCAGGACTGGGGCTGGGAACGGTTTGTGCACCCCGACGACCTGCCCAACACCCTGCGCCGCTGGCAGCACAGCATCGACACCGGCCAGCCCTTCGAAGCCGAACACCGCTGGCGCGACCAGCAAGGGGCCTACCGCTGGTTTTTGGCCCGCGCCGAAGCCATTCGCGACCAGGCCGGGGACGTGGCCCTGTGGGTGGGCGCCAACACCGACGTGCACGAGTTCAAGCAGGTGCAGCAGCAGCTTGAAGAACAAAACGCCCGCCTGCTGCGCACCAACGAGGACCTCGACAACTTTGTGTACACCGCCTCGCACGACCTCAAGCAGCCCATCAACAACATGGCGGGCATTTTTGAGGAGCTGACCCGCACGGCCTACTTCCGCGACCCCGACGCCATCAAGCTCATCAGCTACTTTGAGCGGGCGCTGGCCCAGATATTCAGCACCATCGACGACCTCAGCGCCATTGTGCGCGGGCAGCGGCAGCAGCAGGAAATACCCGCCGAAACCGTGGACCTGGCCACCCTCGTGACCGAAGTCGTCAACAGCCTGCAAGACCAGGTGACGCAAACCGGCGCCGCCTTCGAGCTGGACTTTGCCACCTGCCCGGCCATCTTCTTTGTGCGGCCCAACCTGCAAAGCCTGCTGTTCAACCTCATCAGCAACTCGCTGAAGTATGCCTCGCCCAACCGGCCGGCCGTCATTCGCCTCAGCTGCACGCCCGATGCGGCCACGGGGCGCCCCATTCTCACGGTGCAGGACAACGGCATGGGCATCGACATGGAACGATTTGGCTCGCAGCTCTTCCAGCTGTTCCGGCGCTTCCACACCCACGTCGACGGCACCGGCATGGGCCTGTACTTGGTGAACCGCATTGTGCAAATCCACGGCGGCCACCTCGACGTGAGCAGCGTGGTGGACGAGGGCACGACGTTCACTATTTATTTGTAGCGTCTCTCTGCCTTTATTTAGCCCGTCATGTCGAGCGCAGCCGAGACATTTCGCGTGTGGTAGTAATTAGTTTT